>NZ_JBRCAD010000011.1:0-19576 GCF_053493415.1 Trichothermofontia sp.
CCTCAAGCCCGTCCCACCTGTACCCCCCGCACCCGCACGGGCACACAGGCGTGGGTCATCTGGGCGATCTGGAGGGGTTCCCCCTTCCCGCAGAAACAGGTCCCCTGCTGCTCCAACGCCGCCGCTGGCCCGATCGCATCCACCGCGTGCCAAAATTCCGTTGTGGCCGCCTGATAGGTCACATCCTTCAACATCCCCACGCACCGCCCTCGTTCAATTTTCCAAAACGCATCTCCGCCAAACTGGAAATTCCGCCGCTGCTGGTCGATGGAAAAACTGCCAATCCCATCAATCAAAATCCCATTGTCCGTATCCGCAATCATTTCCGCCAGGGTCGCCGTGTGGGACCCGCCCACTGGCCCTGGCTCTAGCCCCAGGTTGGGAATCCGCACCATTGGCACACTGGCCCAACTATCGGCATAGGCACAGCCCCGGCTCCCCCCTTGCCCCAGGCGGTGGGCCGTCTCCCGATCGCTGAGGTAATCGACCAAGACGCCATCCTTGACCACATACCACTCCTGGGCCGGTACCCCTTCATCGTCATAGGCCATCGTACTGCGTCCGCCGGGTTGGGTGCGATCGGCGCGGAAATTCACCCACGGCGCGGCATACGGTAACTGCCCCAGCAAATCCGGGGTTGCGAAACTGGTGCCCGCAAAATTGGCCTCATAGCCATAGACCCGATCGAGTTCCGTGGGATGGCCAACCGATTCGTGAATCGTCAAGTAAAGATGGGCAGGGGTCAGGATCAGGGTTAGTGGCTCACCCTGGGGACCTCTGGGGGCCTGAACCTTGGCGATCGCCTCCGTGGCCACACGCTCGATCTGGGCCAAGAGATCCGTGGCATCAATGTGTTCATACCCCCGATTGAGGGGAGGCCGCTCATAGCTGCGACTTTGGGCATCCCCCGCCGCGATCGCCGTTGCCCGAAAACCGGCATGACTGCGGTAGAGCACTTGGTGGATCTGGGCGCCTTCGGTGGAGGCGAACCACTGCTCGGTACGGGTAAACCGCAGGGACGCAGAGGCTTTTTTGAGGCCCCGATCGCTGTAGCGCAGCAGGCGATCGGTAATTGTTAACAACAGCTCGGCCTTCGTCTCGACTGGAACCGCAAACGGATCAAGCGCGATTGGCGTCACATAATCATCTCGATAGGCAGCGACGGGAGCCAGGTGTACCCGGTGTTGTTGCGATAGCCGACTACCCTGGGCAATCGCGATCGCCAAGGCAACCACCCGCTCCACCTCCGCCAGGGTCCGATGGGGGCTAGCGGCGAATCCCCAAGCCCCCTCCCACAAAACGCGTACCCCAAAACCACAACTCTCGTGATCGGACAGTTGCCCTAGGGAACGATCATAGGCCAGCAGGGATTGATGGCGATCGCAGCGCACCCGAATATCCCCATATTCACAGCCGGCCTGCTGCATTTGGGCGATCGCATGGGCCGCAAGGTCAGTCGCCGGAACCGAGGTTGAGCGGGCAACAGGTGCTCGTACCATAAATCGTCTCACTGGAAAGAAGTGTCAACCACTGTCTTTATCCTGACATCCTCCCGTCACGGATGGACGCAGGGGCCGCTTGCAGTTGCAATTTTCGAGTACGGATTGGCTTCAGATCCCAGTGTATGATCGGGGATGGGATCGCTAGTGCCCCGACCCCGATCTACCCTTTTCCGACTTGGCCCATGAACCCCCAACGCTACAAACCCTTGCGGTCAATATTGAGCATCACCCTGTTTATCATCCTAAGCTTGGGGGTGGCCGCACTCAGCCTGAACTTGCTTTTGGCCCTGGCACATCGCTGGCTTTAAGTGTCATGCACCGTGAATCGCTACCGGAGTCGCTACCGGAACGTCCGCATCCCGGCAATGCCTGGACCGATCTGCATGCCCGCCTGCATCGCACCCTCCGCCAACGCAAACTGGTGGAGCCGATGGCTCGGCTGCTGGTGGCTGTCTCCGGTGGCCAAGATTCCCTATGCTTGATCAAGTTAATGCTGGATTTGCAATTACTTTGGCAATGGGAGTTAGCCATCGTCCACTGTAACCACGGTTGGCGTGAGGACGCCACCGCTAATGCCGATTGGGTGGCTAAACTGGCCCAGGATTGGCAATTGCCCTTTTTCCTAGAAACGGCGGTGTCTCCCCCCAGTAGTGAGGCTGCCGCCCGCGACTGGCGTTACCAGTGCTTTACGCGCCTTGCCGAGGAACATTACTATGCCTACGTCCTCACCGCCCACACCCAAAGCGATCGGGCGGAAACCCTTCTTTATAACCTTATCCGGGGCAGTGGGACCGATGGTCTGCCAGCCCTGACGTGGCTACGACCCCTCTCGCCCCAAGTCCAATTGGTGCGCCCGTTGCTAGAGTTCAGCCGCCAAGAAACCGGGCAATTCTGCCAACAGCAACACCTAACCGTGTGGGAGGATGAGACCAATCGCTCACTGGGCCAAGCCCGCAACCGCATTCGTCTGGATCTGATCCCCTACCTCCAAACCCACTTCAACCCCCAGGTGGAACAGGCCCTCGCCCAGACGGCGGAACTGTTACGGGCCGATATTGAGTACCTGGAGGCCGTCACGGAAGTTCTGCGCAAACGTGCCGAGTTGGCCCCCGAATCCCCCCAGCAGCGGACCGTGATTGATCGCCTGTTATTACGCACGGCGCCCCTAGCCCTACAGCGCCGGGTTGTGCGCCAGATTCTCCAGCAGGTGTTGCCCTGTGCCCCCAGCTATCAGCATATCGAAAAGCTGCTGTTGCTCTTCTATGCGCCCAACAAGTCCCGCACAGACCCCTTCCCTGGGGGCTTGATTGCGACGGTGAGTGACGATCGTATTTACCTACTAGAGGGGCGATCGGTGCCGGCGGAATAAGCAATTACCCTTGGCTATGTTGCTTATAGGCGGCCCACCCCCCAAAGTGGGAAATATCGGGCCAGTTATACTGCTCAACCACCTCCCGGGGATAGAGCATGGCCGTGATTTCCTCCCCGTCTTCGAGGATGACCTTGCCCGCATAGAGATTGGGCGGTTCAGAGGCCAAAAGATGATCGTATTGCTCTTGGGTGAGCGCATACACCTCGCCAGGGATGGCAATCCCCCCGCTCTCGACGGCATAAACCCCTGGATGCCAGCCATCACCCACGGCGTGCATTCGGTAGTTAGGTTGGGTTTTGGTGGCTTTGATGAAGGTAGCCGCTTGCAGATGGTGGTGATCGGGTTGGCCCCGTAAGGCTGAACCACAGATGAAAAAGCGATGGCTGTTGGCAGAATTGGTCATGGGGTGCGCATTCTCCGGAACTTAGGGACGCGATCAGGCGTGATCAAGGCGTGCGGCGCATCATTAGCGCATAGTTAATTAATTATCCAACGTTTGTCGTGCTGGCTGGGGAATAGCCCAACCCATAGGAATGGGATGGGGCAAGGGCGCGGCTAGGCGATCGTCCCGCGTCCTGCGAGGTTCTGGAGATCGGCTCCCGTGAGACGGGTAATGCGCCAGTCGGGCAGAACCGTGGCCCCTAATTGCTGATAAAAGGCGATTGCGGGTTGGTTCCAGGCCAATACACTCCACTCAAAGCGCCCATAGCCTCGTTCAACGGTCAGCTTAGCAAGCGCTTGGAAAAAAGCTGTACCAATGCCTTGGCGACGATAGGCGGGCAACACAAACAGGTCCTCAAGGTATAGGCCTGGTTGGGTTAAAAAACTGGAATAGGTGGTAAAAAACAGGGCAAAGCCCACCCGTTCTTCCCCCACCGTGGCCACTAGGGCTTCAGCATAGGGCGTTGGGCCAAATAGGTGCTCGGCTAGGGCGTCAGGGCTATTGTTCACCGTATGGGCCAGCTTTTCATACTCTGCTAGGGCCAAAATCAAGTCAAAAAGGTGGGGCACATCCTCAGGAACCGCAGGACGAATGGTAAAGGCGATCGCAGACATATCGTAATGAGCCTAATGGGCCAAATTGAACGCTGGCAGGGAGACGCTGCGCGAACGGGCTGAGCCAGTCGCGAGCACTCATCTTAAGCTGGACGATGCACTAGCTTACCACCCTGAAAGCGCCCTTCAGGGTCTCCCAGACAGGGTAAGGGTGGGCGAAAACCCCTCAACCAAGTGTCCCTTTAGGGAGTCCGAGCCGCACGGAAAGGGGCAAGCGAGGGGATAAGATTGCAAGTTCACGCCAATGGGGTTTCACCAGTCCACTAAACTAGGGATTGACTCATTTGGACAGGCTATGGCATTGGGGAAAACCTATGGACGCTGCGGCACTTTGGCAACGCTATCAAGACTGGCTTTATTACCACGCAGGACTTAACTTCTATCTCGATGTCAGTCGGATGCGCTTTAGTCCGGAGTGGCTGGCTCGTTTGGAACAGCCTTTTGCCAAAGCATTTGCCGCAATGGCTGCTTTGGAAGCGGGGGCGATCGCCAATCCGGATGAAAACCGGCGGGTGGGCCACTACTGGTTACGGGACCCCGATCTAGCTCCAGAGGCCGAGACGCGCCAGCAAATTGTCGATTCCCTCACCCAGATCGATGCCTTTGTGCGCCAAATCCATCGCCAGGAGGTCCGTCCTCCAGGCGCATTCAAGTTTACCGATCTGCTGGTCATTGGCATTGGCGGATCGGCTTTGGGGCCCCAGTTCGTTGCCGCTGCCCTTGCCCCGGACCCTGCCCCCCTGGCTATCCACTTTATTGACAATACCGATCCCGCTGGGATCGATCGCCTGCTGGCATCCCTGAAGGACCGGCTCAAAAGTACCCTAGTCATTATCATCAGCAAATCCGGCGGTACGCCCGAAACCCGCAACGGGATGTTGGAAGTACAAGCAGTCTACAAACAACTGGGCTTGGACTTTGCCAAACACGCCGTCGCTATCACTATGGCGGGCAGTCAACTATCCCGACAAGCCGCCGCCGAACGCTGGTTGGGCGAATTTGCCATGTTCGACTGGGTGGGCGGACGCACCTCGGAACTATCTGCCGTAGGGCTACTGCCTGCCGCCCTGCAAGGGATTGATATCCACGCCATGCTGGCCGGGGCTAAGGAGATGGATCAGGCCACCCGTGTGCCCTTAATCGAGCAGAATCCAGCCGCCCTACTGGCCCTCAGTTGGTACTATGCTGGAGACGGCAAGGGCCTCAAGGATATGGTCATCCTGCCCTACAAGGATAGCCTGCTCCTGTTCAGCCGTTATTTGCAACAGTTGGTCATGGAATCCCTCGGCAAAGAAACCGATCTGGCGGGGCAGGTGGTTAACCAGGGGATCGCCGTTTACGGCAACAAGGGGTCAACCGATCAACATGCCTATGTCCAACAATTACGGGAGGGGATTCCCAACTTCTTTGTGACGTTTATTGAGGTATTGAAGGACCGATCGGGACCCTCGATCGAGATTGAACCCGGTATTACCTCTGGAGACTTCCTGTCCGGCTTTTTACAGGGGACCCGGCAGGCATTGTACGACAACCACCGGGATTCGGTAACCTTAACCGTCCCCGACGTGGAACCGCGCACCGTAGGTGCCCTCATTGCCCTCTATGAACGGGCGGTGGGCCTCTATGCTTCGTTGGTCAATATCAATGCCTATCACCAGCCAGGAGTGGAAGCTGGAAAGCGGGCCGCCGCATCCGTGCTAGCCCTACAAAGCCAGGTGGTGGCTACCCTTCAGGAGGCCAGTGCCCCCTTGTCACTCGCTGACTTGGCTGATCGCGTTGGAGCTGCCGATCAGGTAGAAACCATCTATAAAATTGTGCGTCACCTCGATGCTAACCATCGCCATCTGAAGTTAGTCGGCGATCGGGGCCAACTAGCTAGTCTGAAGGTCACGATCGTGTAAAGAGACCTTTTAGACCTCCGAGGTTTTTAAAAACCTCGGAGGTCTAGGGAATTAAAACCGCACTTTATACAGTTGGAAAATCTCGCCCTCCTGACGGCCCATAATCTTACCGCCCACCTGCTTGATCAGACGCTCCCAAGCCGCGATCGTCGCCAGTTGCACCTCCGCCCCCAAATAGGTTTCTAAGATAGCCCAATCCTCAGCCAGGGGGGCATCGGGATTGAGGACATCAAATACCAAGTAGCCTTGGGGTTTCAGGACGGGTTTCACGGCGGTCATCACGGCCTCCCAATAGGCAAGGGAATAGTAACAACTAAACCCGGTGGCGATCGCCCAATCGAACTGACCCGGTGCATAATCCAACTGGTGGGCAGGCTGTAGCCGTACCCCCTTGAATAACTTCGAGTTCAATTGCGGTGCCCGCTGGTTTAGAGCGGTCTGCGCCACGCTGCTAATATCCTGGCCATAGAAAAAAGCCCCCCAGTCCCGCCAGGGATAGATCAGAAAACTCACCCCGCAACCCAGGTCTAGGCAAACTTGACGTTTCTTGGGTAGGGCTAACTCCCAAAAGGGGGAGGCAATCCGAGCGGCGAGGGCCCCGGTTTGCCAGTCAGCATAGAGAGAAAGGCTGGCAGCCTCCGGGGGCAACACAACCGCCTCCCCTTGGTACTCGCGGTTATAGCGCTGGGCAACGGCGGTAAACTGCGCTGACCAGTCGGCGGGTGGGGAGGCCTGACCGAAGCTCTGGTGGGGCTGATGGGGTTTCGGCATGGGGTTACGACTGAACGGCAAGGGGGATGTCCCGTTTGGCGACTCGCACCAGTTGGTACACCCCGGCCCGATGGCTAGTTTGGTAAGTACTAGGAGACAGGTGTAAGTCCTCCTCAAGTTGGGACGGATAGGCGAGGAGCAGAATGGAGTCCATCCGAGACGGGGAAGCCGCTGTTGCCGGGGCCTGGTTGGCTGGGGCAACCCCAGCCGCAGGCGAGATCTTGGCCTGCTCAGTGTGTTGTTGCAAATACTTGCGGATCTGGCTAGCCGTGCGCAGGTAGGTAATCGGTTGCTGGGTATAAAATACCAGGCTGGGCTTCTTGAAGCCCATCATGATGACTTCCTCATCGGGGTGGCGAATCGTCACGATCGTCGCCGCCAGTTGCCGCAGGGGTAGTTGCCGATGGACATCAACGAGGTGGTAGGTCGGTTGTAGGGTGAACAGGATAAAGGCCACAAACGCAACCACATTGATCCCCCAAAGCCAGTGGCTTTGTTGCCGCAGGAGTAAGGCCACAGCGGCAAGCGTGGCTACCCCCCAAATGCCAACCCCCCAAGCAGGCGCACCGGAGGCCACAAAGACTTCGGGAAATTCCGGCATCACCGGGTCGCCCCCTAACCAGTTGGGGCTGAAATACAGGGCGATCGCCAGCATCGCCATCAGTACCACCGTGCTCCCATGACTCCAAGCAAACAGAGACCGCCAAAACCGCGACACGCCCGATTTCCCTGGGGCCGGGGAGCTTGGGGCAGCTTGCCACATTTCTTCGATCAGCAGGGCAACTAACACAGCGGCAGCAGGCATCAGGGGCAAGACATAGCTCGGCAGCTTGGTCACCGCAAGGGTAAAAAAGCCAAAGACACTCACAAACCAGAAGCCCGCAAACAAGCCTAAGTGCTGGGAGCGCGGTGCCGCTTGCCAGATCGATCGCTGCCAAATCCTAAGCCGTAATAGGGCTGCTGGCAGATAGGCCGACCAGGGCGCAAACCCAATAGCCACCACTAAAAAATAGAAATACCAGGGAGCCGAATGGTTATTGACGACACGGGTAAACCGTTCCACATTGTGGTAACCAAAAAAATCCGCGATATAGGCTTCCCCATTGGCCCAAATCACCAGGGTGTACCAGGGCAGGGCGATCGCGGCCACCAAGAGGCCCCCCTTGAGGGGCTGCATTTCCTGCCAGAGGGCACGGAACTGCCCTAAGTACAAGGCAAACAGGCTGAGCGTCAGAGCCGGTAAGACCAGACCCACCGGTCCCTTGGTCAGCACTGCTAGGGCAATCAAGAGATAGGCAGCCAAATACCAACGCTGTTTTAGCCGCAGATCGGGTTGGGCATACCCCAGGAAAAAGGCAAACAAGGCCGATCCCATACAGCCCGTCAGGAGCATATCCGACACGCCCACTCGGCCCCACACCATCATCTCTGGTCCCAGGGCCATCACCGCAATCCCGATCCACGCCGTGAGCCACGATCGACTAAAACGGGCCAGGGTATAGCCCCCAAAACCCACGACCCCCAAGGCCGCTAGGGCTGAGGGTAGGCGTACCGCCCACTCATTCACCCCAAGCGTCCGGTAGGCGATGGCCATTAACCAATAGATTAGGGGGGGCTTATCAAAGCGGTGCTCGCCATTGAAATAGGGGGTGAGCCAATCCCCCGTCACCGTCATCTGACGAGCCGCTTCCGCAAACAAGGGTTCAGTCTCGTCCAATAACCCGGTACTCCCCAAATGCCATAGGAAGACGATTCCACCCAGCAGCACCACCCAGGCAACCGACAACAGCCAGAGGAAGGGGGGACGCTGCTCCCAGGTGACGGGGATGAACCCCAACCGACGATTAAAACTTAACTTCATGCAATGACAGCGCCAGCAACACGGATCATCCAGACCCTACTTTACTCTGCTTTTCTCCCTAAGCTCAAAGAGAACTCAAGGTAAGGCTATCGTAGCTACCCCCGCGCCCCGCCCCGATCGGGGGTGCAACGACCGGCACCGGGTGCAGTTGGGTGTAAAGCGCTTGAACCTGGGACCAATCGTAGGGGAAGGGCGGTGTCAGAGGCCGATAATCGCGGGGATCGGTGGGGCCATGCCGCAAAACGGCGTTAACCAGCAGGCAAGGGTCGGTCCCCAGGTTAATTGCCCCGTGGGGAATTCCCGGCGGAATTTTCACCACCTGGGGCTGGCGATCGCTGAGGGCGAAATACTGATAGCGGCGATTCTGCAAGGTAATCAGGATAAAGCTTCCCTTCACCACCAACAGTTGATCGGTTTGGAAGTGATGCACAAACAGATCATCAATCGCCCCAGCCGGGACCTGCACTAACATGGTTTCATGGCTGGCTTGGGGAGTGTAAAAAACCGCCATACCACTGGCGATCGAATCCAGTGGGTGTACCTCGACCTGAGCAGTGAGTCCCATCAAAACCTCCCCTTAAGGATGACTCCCTCTATGGTAACCCATAAAATTTTAATAAATGTAATAAAACAGACGATGGTGGACGATATGTGGTAAAGAAGTATTTTTGAGAATTAGGGAGCAGGAGACTGCCCGCCCGCAAGGGTCTGTTATGCAAGTCCGATATGCGTAAAATAAAGGGTTGTCGGGTTGTCGGTTGGCATCGCGCTGGCGAGAGCCAACACGTTTACTGCACGCTTACGGAGGGTGTTGGGTTGCACCGCGTTTGACCCAACCGACCCAATTAACCCTGGCAGACGACTAAATGACGGGGAGGCCAAGTCAGGCAAGGTTAGGCCGCGATTGCTGTTGCACGGTCAACCCACCACCAAGAAATACCGCTAAGCTTGTTCGTAGCTAAGGGATTCCGGGCCTGCATCGCGGTGGGAATATCAGGTGGGAATATCAACAGTTCTGGTTAGTGCCAATGACGAGTCTTCTGTACCAGGAGCAGTCCTTCGGGATCATCCCGATGGGGTGTCGAGGGTCCGAGGTCCGCTTTCTCCTTATCCAACACCACGCTGGCCACTGGGGCTTTCCCAAAGGACATGCGGAGGCAGGCGAGACGGCGCTAGAAACGGCTTGTCGGGAATTTGAAGAGGAAACGGGCATTACCCACTATCAGCCGTTCACCGCCCCAACCTGGCAAGAGCGCTACCATACCTACAAGCAGGGCAAACCGATCGTGAAACAGGTGACCTATTTCCTCGCGATCGTCGCTCAGGAACAGGTTACCATTCAGGCCAAGGAGATTCAGGCCTATGCTTGGGATACCTTGAGCGAGGCGCTGAACCGCCTAACCTATCCGACGAGCCGGACGCTCCTAGCCCAGGTGGGGCAATACCTCGCGTCGCCTGCCTCGCCCCTCCCCCGCTCCGAACAATGGCCACGATAAACAGGTTGCAGCGATGAACCCTTGCTGCCGAGCAGAAGCGTAGTTTTTATGAACTGGCAACCCCATCAAATTGTCTATCTTCAAGTCGATCGGGTACGGCTCTTTGCAGAGGTGATTCAGGTTGTTGTCGATCGCCAAGTCCTATGGCTACGTCCACTGGCCCTAAAGGTGCCGGATGAGTCAGATGCCCGCGCGGCTGATGTAACCGTAGCGACGAATGTCGATGCCAATCATGCCTGCTCAGATAGGGGTGGCGGGGATCATGGGCGCTCCGTTATCCATGACCTGCGCCAGGGGAGCGATCTCCTTTGGCCGATGACGTGGGTACAGCCCGCATTAGATATAGACGCCATCCCGGTCATCGCTGCCTTGGGACCCGAATCGCCGAAGCTAGATCCGCCCAATCGGATTGCCCATCAGCACCTTTGCCACTTTATCCAGCAACTCTATCGCCAGCAGTTTGGTGCTGAATAGGTGACTAGCATCCGTTGCCCACAAGGGCCAACGAACATTTTATGGGGATATCCAAGAGTCGCTACCCCAGGATGCGTGGAGACAGGGTTATAGGCTACCCAAAAGGGGGTCTTGTCCGAGGAAGGCAGAGCGAGGGACCAACTGAATCCGGCCCGCATCCATCTCATCCATCAGGAGTTCGAGGGCCTCATAATCCGTGTCTGAGATATAGCCTAGGCGGGTTAATTCACGATTGATCGCGGCCTCAATCTCCGGAGTTAACCGCTTGAAGTACAGCGCCTTTTCAACCAGTAATCGAATAGCATGGGAGGGATTCATAGGATACACCAATGGGGGTATGCTGACTATCTTCGGTGAAGACTATGACCGGGTATATGACGTGGAAGCGTGAGGAATGGTGATTTCTTAAAGGGCACGCCGTGATCGATATCACAGGCATAGGCGAGGTTCGTCTGGGCTAACAACCCTGCCCAACCTGGCTTAATCCAGAGGCGGCTATATGCCTAGGCCAACCGGAGTGGCCTACACGGGAATGGCCACCCTGATCACAGGGCCGAGCTAAAGGTCCCACACCCACTAGGTCCAATCATGGACTGTCCCGATCTGGATGAGCCGTGATCTCGTCCAGACACGACGATGACATAGGCGACAACTGGACAGAGACGACTGCACAGAAAGCTGAGGAACGCACCACTGAGGCAGTTAGGACAGCCATCGCCACTGGCTCAACTCAAGATCTATTGACTAGGGGATAGTATCCTAGCACATTGCACCGGGCCGCCATCAACTGACAATGGCAACGACATATTTTTTGAACAACTGTAACTAAAGTCAATGGCAACGTCGAGGCAACGGTCAAAAACGATAAATGCCTGATAAATGCTTACTGAGGGGATACACCCCCCATACCCCTGAGCCTATTAGCACGACGAACGACCTCATTTATGCTGAATGGGGTGTACGTCATATTCCTAAGGTTGCCATAAAAATGACCACCCTAACCCCACTCAAGCTGGATGATGGTACAGAAATTTACATTGAAACCCGTGATGACCTGATGCTTGCGATGCCCAATGGGGCAATGACCTCCGGTGAGGCTCAGCGAGGCGGGGCTAAGGGCAATGGAAGTGTTCCCAATTTCAAGCTCATCGAGGGTGCGATCCGGGCCTATACCCATTCCACCCTTAACGCGTTTCGAGAGCTGGCGATCGCTGACGTGGACAAGGTGACGCTGGAGTTTGGGGTGGCGGTCAGCGGCATGACAGGTATTCCATACATTGCTACGGGTGAGGCGGGCTGCAATATGCGAGTTACCGTTGAGTGTCACTTCCGCTCTCCCCACTAAGTTAGGAGTTGCCTGAGTGGCCCCAAAAATGCAACTCACCCTGCGTCGCGGTTCCGGAAATCTGCAACTAACAGTGGGCACCCGCCAAGATTGCTTTATTCCTCCCTAGGCAGCAGCCACTAAGCTTTTTGCTTGAGCTGGTAGCGGCGCAAATAGGTCAGCCCTGCTCCTGCCAGGAAAAGACCCGCGAGGAGTGATGGTTCGGGTACGCCCTCAGCGCCATAGCCGCGATAACTACTTTCACCGGAGTAGCCATCGTAACCGGCATATTTATTCTCGTAGTAGGATTGGCCCTCAGCAAAGATGCCATCGGTGACAACCTGAGCGCTGGCTCGCTGGGGTGCGCCCACGATGCCCCCTCCTAACAATCCTAATGCCAAGATGAGTGACACGGCTCGAACAGGCGGGCGAGACTGGCGGGAGGGAAAGCGTTTCATAATCGTTATATCCAAAACTGGAGCCACACTTCCCATTGTGGAGGCTACCTGGGGGACCGACAAGCCCCACGCCTTAAACTTCTATGATGTTTCGATGAAGTTTGCCCCAGGTTGCCCCCATGACGCCCCCCCTTACTGATACCATTTTGGCCCAAATACCGGGAAATCCCCAGCAGGGACTTGCCCAGGCCGATCGCCTCTGGCAGTCCCTACGCCAGGGCCATCTGCCCATTCCCTCGGTGGTCCACGGGGCCGAGCGCGCCCTTGGGGAAGGGGAGTGGGATGTGATCATTAGTGGGGGGACATTGGGGATTTTTGTGGGGGTCACCTTGGCCCAACAGGGCTGGCGGGTGGTCTTGCTGGAGCGGGGAGCGCTACGCGGTCGGGCGCAGGAGTGGAATGTATCCCGATCGGAGTTGCAGGTTTTCCTCGACCTGGGAATGCTCTCGCCTCCGGAGTTGGCCCAGGCGATCGCAACGACCTATAATCCTGCCCGCATCAGCTTCCTGGGGGGAGCTGACTATTGGGTACGGGATGTCCTCAATCTGGGGGTTGACCCAGTCTATCTACTAGAGGTGCTGAAGCAACGCTTTCTGGCTGCCGGGGGGCGATTGTTGGAAAATACTGAGTTTGCGGGGGTTACCCTGCACCCGGATGGCGTAGCGGTGACGGTCACCCCGCGATCGGGATCGTTACCCTCACCAGAGCAGCCTGCCGTCGCCCAAGTCGTGCTGCGGGGACGGTTATTACTGGATGCAATGGGCCACTTCTCTCCGATCGCCCGTCAGGCGCGCCAGGGACAGCCCCCTGATGGTATTTGCCTGGTGGTTGGCACCTGCGCCCAGGGGTTTCCCCAGAACGAAACAGGGGATTTACTGGTGTCTTTGACGCCGATTCAGAACCACTGTCAATACTTCTGGGAAGCGTTCCCGGCGCGGGATGGCCGCACGACTTACCTCTTTACCTACGTGGATGCCCACCCCGATCGCCCCAGTTTGGCCGATTTGTTTGAAGATTACCTGCGGCTATTGCCCGCCTACCAAGCTGTGGCGCTGACCGACCTGCAATGGCAACGTGCCCTATTTGGGGTGTTCCCCAGTTACCGCCAAAGTCCCCTCCGCTTACCCTGGGGGCGGATTCTGCCCATTGGTGACAGTAGCAGTAGCCAGTCCCCCCTCAGTTTTGGCGGCTTTGGGGCGATGTTGCGACACCTGCCACGGCTCTCAACCGGCATTGATGAAGCTCTGCGCTACGATCGCCTCGATCGCGCCGCCTTGCAAGGCTTGCAACCCTATCAGCCCAACCTGGCCGTCACCTGGCTGTTTCAGCAGACAATGAGCGTGCGCCTTGACCAAACCCCCGCTCCGGACCAGATCAACCACCTGCTCAATGCCATTTTTGGCGGGATGGTGGCAGCGGGGGATGGGGTGCTCAAACCGTTTTTGCAGGATGTGATCCAATTCCCCGCCCTATCGGTTGCCCTATCCCAAGCCGCTTGGCGTCATCCAGGGTTAATTTTCCAACTCCTGCCCCAGGTGGGACCGATCGCCCTGCTTGACTGGTCCCGACATTATCTGAATCTGGGCACCTATGCCGCCCTCGCCCCCTTGGCCAAGGCGTTATCGCCTTGGGTCCAACATCTTCCCCCTAGCGCCCAATACACCTGCCATCGCTGGCAAGATGCCTGGATTTATGGCTCTGGCAACGATCGTCCCCCTCCTGACCCGCGAGACTAACCCTAAGCACCAACAGACGCCTACCGCAGGCCAAATCGCCCAACCTGCGCCGAGTCTCAAAACCCACCTCGCAAGCAAGCCCAGAACTCGAAGCCTTCACCTTAGCCCAGTTCTGTTGTCACTACCCTCTCGAAATATCAAAAAATGTAAACTTCCTTAAAAACTCCGACCATTCTGTTCATGCCCGCTACAGTGATAAGTAGGGCAAATGCTTAGCCAGCAAAGCATTTAAAGTTTATGTCGAAAGATTAAGAGAAGTTGAATTTTTCATTCTAAATCGATATACTTGCGACGGTTTTGGTATCTGGAACTACACACAACGTTGGTCAGAGAGGGTAAGCACATTGGCTAGAAGACGTAAGCGGAAGAGCCGTCGTCGCCAGGAGGGACGTCGGATTCTAGAAATGGTGCCTCAGTATAGCATCGAAAGCGGCGAGGATAAGCCTGTTACGGCAGCCCGTAAATTTATCCACGATCAAGGAATCACACCTCCTGCCTTGTTACTGGTTCGGCGCAACGAACACACCACCGATCGCTACTTCTGGGCCGAGAAGGGGCTATTCGGCGCTCAGTACGTTGAGGAGAACCATTTTTTGTTCCCCAGTTTGCGAACATCAGAGGATGACGCTAGTAAGTTTTCCCTGACATCACCTTTGCGCTAGCTATTGTTAAGGCAGTATACCGCCTTAAATTGTAAAAGCCGTATACAAATTTACCGAATATACGCGATCTCGTGACTCTACCCTCATCGGAGTGACGGGATTTTTTATGGTACACCTTGGTAGGCGTCTCTATTGTAGGCGTCTCCGTCTTAGAAGCTGTTTAAGGGGTTTAAGCGTCTAGAGACCGGTGAGTGGCCGACTAAAGGCGTGACGACCAACGGCGGCGGGTGGGGTGGACGCTCGGAGTATTGTTGCTTATCACTGTGGTTTGATGGGGCGCTGAGTTCCATTTCGCTTTATGGCCAAGGGTGAAACAGCCGCGAGAGCTATCCCACCCGTGTTCTCCCCCATCGCTGCGCTTTTAGCGAATGCGCCACCAGCGCAATAGGGTGCGCCTAACGAAAGGAGGCACTCCCGTTTGTCCCATTGCCATTCCCCCCAGGGATGGCGGTTAAGGGCATTCCGGTGGCCTGGGAAGTGGCTACCGCCATATTGGGTGGGACAGCTTTCACAGTCGAGGTTTTCTTGAAGATGGCCACACCTAGGGGCGGTACCCGGACTTCCAACGCATAGGGCCAGGGGCTATGGTGCCACTCACGGGCCTCAACCCCGTTGGGATGGATCACGTCACTGCCGCCGTAGCAGAGGGCATCGGTATTGATCAGTTCGGTATAGTGTCCCGGTTCCCGTACCCCCAGCCAATAGTTGTGCTCCACTTGGGGCTTAAAGTTGCAGACCACAATCACCTGATCCTGGAAGTCCTTGGACTTGCGGATAAAGCTGAGCATCTTGCGCCCAGAGTCGTTACAGTCGATCCACTCGAAACCGTCATAGTGGAAGTCATTGGTATAGAGGGCCGGTTCGCGGCGATAAAGCTGGTTGAGATCCTGGATTAGTTTCTTGACGCCGATGTGCGGGTCGTAGTTGAGCAGCCACCAGTCGAGATCGTTGTGGACGTTCCACTCGCGGGTTTGGCCGAATTCCATACCCATGAACAAGGTCTTCTTGCCGGGATGGGTATAGAGGAAGCCAAAGAGGGCACGGACATTGGCCATCTTTTGCCAGTCATCCCCCGGCATTTTCTGGAAGAGGTGCCCCTTGCCATGCACGACTTCATCGTGGGAGAGGGCCAGCATGAAGTTTTCCGTGAAGGCGTAGAGGAGGCTAAAGGTTAGCTTATTGTGGTGGTTGGAGCGCTCGTCATGGTGGGCATGGAAATAGCGAAGGGTATCGTTCATCCAGCCCATGTTCCACTTGAAGTTAAAGCCCAAGCCGCCATCCCAATCGGTGGGGCGGGAGACGTTAGCCCAGGTCGTGGATTCCTCGGCGATCGACAATGCTCCTGGGTAATATTCAAAAATTGCCTCATTCAGTTGCTTGAGGAACTGCACCCCCTCAATATTTTCGCGGCCCCCGTATTGGTTGGGGAGCCACTGCCCCGCCGGACGTTCATAGTCGCGGTAGATGATCGAGGCGACGGCGTCCACCCGAATCCCATCAATGTGGTACTTCTCGAACCAGAAGAGGGCACTGGCCACGAGGAAATTGCGGACCTCATTGCGGCCATAGTTAAAGGCTAGGGTCCCCCACCCCTTGTGTTCGCCGATGCGGGGGTCGGCATGTTCGTAAAGGTGGGTACCATCAAAGCGGGCGAGGCCGTGGGCATCCTTGGGAAAGTGCCCCGGAACCCAGTCGATGACGACGCCAATGCCTTCCTGGTGGCAGCGATCGACGAAATACATAAAATCTTGTGGCGTCCCAAAGCGGGATGTGGGAGCATAGAAGCCCACCACTTGATACCCCCAGGAGCCATCAAAGGGGTGCTCCGTGACGGGTAGTAGTTCGATGTGGGTATAGCCCATCTCCTTGACGTAGGGGAGGAGTTTATCCGCCAGCTCCCGGTAGGTGAGGAAGCGGGCACCGGGCTTTTCGGAGATGGGTACCGGTGTGCCGCCAGCCGGCGGTGGGTTTTCGAGACTGGTGTGCAACCAGGAACCCAGGTGAACCTCATAGATCGAAATGGGTTGCTGAAGGGGATCGGTTTGCCGTCGTTGGGCGAGCCATGCCTGATCATGCCAGGTGTAGCTGAGGTCCACCACGATCGACGCCGTGGCCGGTCGTAATTCTTGGTAAAAGCCGACGGGATCAGTTTTAAAGTACCAGTGGTTATATTGGCTTCGGATCGCAAATTTATAGATCGTGCCTAACTTGAGGTCAGGGATGAAGGTTTCCCAGACCCCCAGGCTATTGGCATGCATGGGATGCTTATCCACTCCCCAGTCGTTGAAGTCGCCCACCACACTGGCGGCTGAGGCGTTCGGTGCCCAAACGGCAAAATGCACACCGGTCACCCCCTTCTGTTTCACCTGATGGGCACCCAGCTTGTCATAAAGCTGATAGTGTTTGCCCTGACCGAAGAGGTAGAGGTCAAAGTCGCTGAACAGGCTGCCTGGAAGAGTTTCTGTGTTATACATGCTCAATTTGCGTTCGCGAAGCGTTTTTACGAAAATAACCTTAAATTTTCTTAAACTCTAGTTTTCCCTGAAGGCCCCCCCCTTGGCAACCGCATCTTCCCAATCGATCATGATTAATTCTGATGGCGGGCACTGCTGTCGCCGATCGCCGGGGGGACAATCCGGTGAAAGCGATGGAACACCTTCGCAACCATGAGATTCGCTTAATGTGTATTGCTCTACACACTTCAAGGGGCGAGTGGCATTAGACTGAGGTGGGTAATCGACGGTACCCATCACCGCTATTATTGCCGACGCGGGTTGCTTTGCGATCGCCATCCCACTCGTTGCGTACTGGTCAGTCCCTTGTGACCTCCTCCCTCAAACCTGGGTCTTCCGTACAATTGGGTGCGTCAATGCCCTGGCATCACACGCATTTCAAGCGGGCGGGAGATCGAACGGTAATGCTGACGGTGATACCCACGGAGATACGGGCGATAGGTTAATGGTGCTCTGGATAGGTGCTGACGGATGTTGACAGGAACGCTTGGGAGGCTGCTGGCAATACCATTGCGAGGGGAATCTTATGACTGACGCGGCTGAAACGGTGACCGATGCGGTATCCAGAGATGATCCGGGATCGCCATCCCTAGTGGCGGATGTGCTGAAGCCACCCGATCTCGAGATTGTCCAAATGAGTAAGCACTTTGGTAGCTTGGTGGCGCTAGATCAGGTTTCACTGCATCTTAAACCGGGTACTTTCCATGCCTTGCTGGGGGAAAACGGAGCGGGCAAAAGTACCCTCGTCAAATGCATCATGGGCTTTTATACGCCAACCGCTGGGGAGGTGTTAATTGATGGGCAGGTGCGTCCGATTCACAGCCCACGGGATGCCCACCACTATGGCATTGGTATGGTTTACCAGCACTTTACTTCGGTGCCGGCGATGACGGTTGCCGAGAATTTAGTGCTTTCCCGCTATGACGATCGCCCCATTATCCAGTGGCAGAAGGAATATGATGCCCTGCGGGCGTTTTTGGAAAACTCACCCTTTCAGGTGCCGTTAGATGTGCCCGTTGGTCAACTGGCGGCGGGGCAAAAGCAAAAGCTGGAAATCCTCAAGCAACTGTACCTCCAGAGCCGAATCTTAATTCTGGATGAACCCACCTCAGTCTTGACGCCCCAGGAGGCGGATGAGGTCTTGGGGCTGCTGCGGCAGGAGGTAACCGCAGGGCGGCTCAGTGTCCTGTTGATTACCCACAAGTTCCGGGAGGTCAATACCTTTACCGATGCCGTGACCGTGTTGCGGCGGGGCAAACTGGCGGGGAGTGGCTTGGTTAAGGATCTCTCGGTGGCTGACCTCACCCAGATGATGCTGGGGGAAAGCCGGGAAGTCAAGGCTGTCGCCAAGGCGGCGATCGCTCCCATCCCCTCGGTTCTGGCCATCCACGACCTCCATGCCAACAAGGACAATGGTCTCCCGGCGGTCAAGGGGGTTTCCCTGGCGGTACATGGGGGTGAAATCGTCGGCATCGCGGGGGTGTCGGGTAATGGCCAGCGGGAATTGGTGGAGGTCTTGGCGGGGCAACGTCCGGCGACCTCAGGCCATGTATTGGTCAATGGTGACCTTTACCGTGCGACCCGCAAGGAAATGGCTGAGCATGGTGTCTTTGCCCTACCGGAGGAACCCCTACGGAATGCCTGTGTTCCCCACATGAGTGTGGCGGAAAACCTTGCCCTGCGGACCTTCGATCAGCCTCCCCAGGCGGCAGTGGGGGTCTGGTTAGTCTTGAAAAGCATTCGCAAACGGGCACGGGACCTGATTAATACCTTCGCCGTCAAAACGCCCTCGGAAAATACCCCGATCGGCAACCTGTCGGGGGGCAATGTCCAGCGGGCCGTCCTCGCACGGGAGTTATCTTCTGAAACCATCAAACTCCTGATTGCGGCGAATCCTTGTTTTGGCCTCGACTTTGCGGCGGTTGAGTACATTCACAACCAGATTGTGGCGGCACGCAATCGCGGGGTGGCCGTCCTGCTCATCAGCGAAGACCTGGATGAACTCATGGCCCTCGCCGATCGCATCCTGGTGATGAGTGAAGGCCGTTTTGTCTACGAGAGTCCCGTTGCTGAGGCCGATCTAGCCACGATCGGTCAACGGATGGCAGGTCATTAGGTTTGAATGTTGAATGTTGAATTAGCCCAAAGAGGCCAGGGGGGTTATGGCTGCGATCGCTGCTGAACCGTATTCCTACGAACTGCCCGCCCAGGGGGGGGTCGCCCTATTGATTATTGATATGCAACGGGACTTTCTGGAGCCAGGGGGCTTTGGGGAGAGCCTGGGTAATCAGGTGGAACGCTTACACGCGATCGTCCCGGCGGTACAACGGCTGCAAGCGGCGTTCCGTCAGTGGCAATTACCGATTTTCCAAACGGTGGAAGGGCACCAGCCCGATTTGTCCGACTGTCCACCCTCAAAACGGCGACGGGGGCGGGGGGCGCTGACGATC
>NZ_JBRCAD010000012.1:0-13416 GCF_053493415.1 Trichothermofontia sp.
ATCCCAACCCCCCGATGCAACTCATCAACACCAAATCCTAAAAGCGGCAAATTTTTAATTTACCCGGCACACACCCCTGAAGCCCTACCCACTCCCCGTTCCCTACTAACTACTAACTACTAACTACTAACCACTAACTACTAAAAGTGTATGAACCAAGGTGTCTATAAAGGTCCCTTTATCCTGGGAATTCTGAGCGAGAGTGATATCTGCTGGCTACGGGAGGTCGGCACGATCGAAGAAATTGCCGCTGGACAGACCCTAATCGAAGGCGGTAAACCCCTTACCTCGTTCTATATCATTTTGGGGGGAACCTTGAGCGTATCTGTGCAGGAACCCGAACCCCATGAGGTTACCCAGATTAGCGTCGGGGAAGTTTTAGGGGAAATGTCGTTTGTTGATACCACCCCACCTTTGGCAACGGTTACCGCGATCGATGAGTGTTTAGTTTTATCCGTATCCCATTACAAACTGGCCTCTAAGTTTCAGCAGGATACGGGGTTTGCCTATCGCTTTTACCGGGCGATCGCCTTGTTCCTATCAAGTCGCCTGCGGCAAACAACAGCCCAATTAGGATACGGCGGCACCCACGAGTAGCGTATTCTCATCGCTAACCTTGCACCAATATTGCCAGATATTAAAGCAGGGCATCGATCGGTGACCCCCAGCCCAACAGGAAACGTAAGAGCAAACATAGCCCGATCAAACCTATGAGTGCCACCGTGGCCTTCAGATCGGTTGATAGGTCTAACAAACCCTCTTTCCAAAGCCCATAGGAAAAGGCAATATAATAGGGAATATCATTGAGAACCACAGCTAAAATAGCGCCTAGCTCCCCCAACAGCATATAACCTACATAAATAGCAACAATGATAAACACCACCTTGGAAAAGTAGGCAAAAGCTGAATAACGGGGTTTACCAAGAGCCAAGAGGGCGGGACTGGTCGTATTGACTAGAACACTAGGCCATAACCCTAAGGCCAATAGGGGGAGCATCCAGGCGGCAGGGGCAAAGGTCTGAGGATAAAGGAAGGTAATGACCCCATCACCGAAACTGGTGAGTAGGGCGATAAAAATAGTCAATGGCCACAGAATAAGACGGCTATTTTTGAGGAGTTTACAACGAAATTCCGGACGAGGTAAGGCAGCAAATTTGGCCGTTGCGGGAAAAATAACACTACCATTAAGCTGACTCAGAACTTGACGAGGAATATCTGACAAGGTGTAAGCAATTGTATAAATACCCAGTAGTTCCAGGGTAAAGAATTTGGCTAGCATCAAACGATCAACTTGATTAGCTAGGAAGGTCATGGCTGTGGATACAAAGATCCAACGACCAAACTTAAAGAGGTTAGCCGCAGCGTCGCGATCGAAGGCAAAATGGTTTTTAACCGTGAGATCTAGAAAGTGGCTCCAGACCATTTTGATAAATGCGGCGATCAGACCACCGGCAACCAATGCCCAAATTGTGGGACTAAAGTAGGCCCAAACAATCATAATAACAATTTGAATAATCTGTGATCCTGTCTGAAAAATAATTAACTTTTTAAGTGCTAACTCCTTGCTCAGAGTAAACTGAGAAGTTGATGTGAACCCATCGAAGATAACAGTTAAACTTAAAATGGGAATAAGCCACAATAGTCTAGGCTCATTATAAAAATGGGCGATTGGCCAGGTAATTAGAAAGCAAATAAAACAAAGAATGAAACTACGAATAACCTGGATGGTCCAAGCGGTATTAATGAATTTCTCATCATCGCGTCGATTTTGAATAATACTGGGACCAATGCCAATATCAGAGAAGAGTCTAAGCCCAAGTAAAAAGACATTAGCTAAGGCCATAAGGCCGAATAGCTCTGGCACCAGCAGGCGCGTTAGAATTAAATTGCTAATAAACCGAATAATCTGGCTGGTTCCATACCCCGCGATCGTCCAGGCTGCTCCCTTAATTGCCTGCCTTTTGACCTCTGATGCTTCTTGCCAATAGGTGCGTAATTGGGCTGGGTTGAGTTTCTGAAACATGCACAGATAGGCCCTCTCGAAAGGATGGCGGAAAGTTCAGACTTGTTCAATATAGCAGCAGGATCGAACCAAACGTGATTGATAAAGATATCGTGAAGATTGGACCATTTCCCCCCGCTGGCCCCCGCTAGCCAACCAAAGTCATAGCAGGGCAACTTGACTGAATGTATAAAGGGCCGATCGCCAAACCAGGTAGCCATTACCATTCAGATGCAGGCCATCCGTGGTCAAATCTAGGCGTAGGTTGCCATCGGGATCGACAAACAGGGCGTGGAGATCGAGGTAATACACACCCGCTTCCGCACAGACCGTTGCGAGGGCCTGGTTCAGTTGGCGAATCGCCTCATTGGGAATCGCGATTAAATGCTCCCGCCCCTCCCAGGTTGCCTGTTCACCACTGTGGGGGAGGATCGACTGCACCACAATTTTGGCCTGGGGGTGTTGCCGTTGCAGCTCTTGGATAATCAAGGTTTGATTGCGCAGGACCACATCCCTCGGCACGCCCCGGATCAAATCGTTAATGCCAATCATCACTAAGATGACTTGGGGCTGAACCGGGCGGAAGAGCTCCAGGCGATCGCGTAACCCCGCCGAGGTTTCACCGGAAATCCCTTGGTTAAGCCAGGTGTAGTTGGTGGGGAGCAGATCGGGGGGAAACCACAAACTCAGGGAGTCCCCGGCCAGGATGGCGAGATTCGCGGGTTGCTTGGCAGCGGCAGCAGCGGCTTCCCGGCGCAGAATGCCTAGCCAATCCTGATAGGTTAGTTGGTGGCGGGGACCAATATCAGGCGTAGGCGGTGTGGCGATCGCCGATAGTTGGGTACTCCCCACCTGGGTGACAGGTAACCAGGCCATATCAGCGGTAGAGGGTCCCGCCTGGGAGGCGCTTGGCACTTGACGCACCAGCACCAGCACCCCGATCGCCAGGACCCCATTGCCCAGCAGCGACAACCAGGCCCAGCCCGGAATCACTTTGCGGACACGTCTGCGCATTAACTCAGGTTGCATGGGAGGTTCCGATCGCACAGGCAGTTCAGATCTTACGGGGGGATTGGCTTCGATTTTAATCACGATCGTGCCCTAACATCTCCATAAATCGGATTTCGCTAACAATGGGATTTCACTAACAATGGGATTGCGCTCAATGGGATTGCGTTAACATTGCGCTGAAGCCATTGCTCCCAGCCCTTGTGTTCTGCACACCTGAGCGATCGTTGTCCGGAGAAGTTTATCCTGAAATCAATCGATCGCCCGTTCGTCCGCCCATGATCGCCCTCCCGAACCTCCATCCCTTGCCTGTCCAGCCGATTACCGCTGCGGCCTTCGTCCCCTATGGCCAGTTGATTACCCCAATGTCCGATGATCAGCCCTATGGAGCGGCGGATGCCCAATTGGTCCTCGCCCCTGGGATACCCCGTTTCTACCTCATGCGCCTCACCCAACGGGGCCGCCGGTTTCACAAAATCACTCGCCATGTCCGCTGCACCCAATGTCTGGGGTCCCTCGCGGGGAAAAGCTGGTTGCTGGCCGTCGCCCCCCCCAGTGGCCCGGATGCTTCTGATCGCCCCGATCGCGCCCAGCTCCAAGCCTTCCAGATCCCTGGCACCTGTTTCGTAAAACTGGCGATCGGCACCTGGCACGCCGGTCCTTTTTTTGATCACGCCCAGGTTGATTTCTATAATCTCGAACTCAGTGATACCAACGCAGTGGACCACTTTAGCTACGACTTTCAGCAAGCGGAGGGCCTCATCTTTGAACTTCAGGGCGGCACACCTGACGAGGGGTCTGTCAGTCGTCCGGGGAACAGACCGCTAGAATAAAACTGGCACTATTAAGTTTTGTATATGGCAGATCAGCTAATGCGGGCCACGGCAGCCGGTGGGGGTATCCGTGCCGTGGGGACAATTACCACTCGTTTGACCGAAGAAGCACGGCAGCGCCATCGGCTCTCCTACGTGGCCACGGCGGCGCTGGGACGGACAATGGCCGCTGGCTTACTGATGGCCTCAACCCTCAAGCGAGAGGACGCGCGGATCAATATCCGGGTGGAGGGCAATGGTCCCCTCGGTGGCATTTTGGTCGATGCCCGACCCGATGGCACCGTGCGGGGCTATGTATCTAACCCCAGCGTGGAATTACCGCCGAATGCGATCGGCAAGCTGGATGTGGGCAGAGCCGTCGGGCCAGAGGGTTATCTCTACGTGGTGCGGGATGTGGGCTATGGCTATCCCTACGCCAGTACGGTGGAACTTATCTCCGGCGAGATTGGCGATGATATCAGCCACTACCTGGTGACTTCGGAGCAAACCCCCTCGGCGCTGCTGCTAGGCGTTTTTGTGGGGGCTGAGGGGGTGACTGCGGCAGGGGGTCTCCTGTTGCAAGTATTGCCACGGGCGGCACGGGACGAGGCCTTGATCCAAATCCTCGAAAGTCGCATTGCCAAGCTCTCTGGCTTTACCCCCCTGCTGCGATCGGGGAAGTCCCTAACCGATATTTTCCAGGATTTGTTAGGGGACCTGGATCTGGAAATCCTGCCCGATCGTCGCCTCGTGCGGTTCCACTGCGGCTGTTCCTTCGATCGCGTCCTGGGTGCCCTGAAGCTCCTGGGTGAAGTCGAACTCCAGGACATGATTGAAAAAGATGACGGGGCAGAAGCCACCTGCCATTTCTGCGGCGAAGTGTATCGGGCTAGCAGTGCTGAGTTAGCCGATTTAATCACGATCTTGCGCCAGGAAGCCGCAACTCGCTAGATTAGGGGGGCTGTACCCTCGGTGCCAACCCTCGCAAATACCGACGATAGGGGAGAGGAGAACGCTTAATTTCTCCGAGTACCCGCAGGCTGGGGCACCCGTCTTTGACAACACCCAAACAAGTAGGAGCAAGCAACCATGCGGGTTGTGGGACTGATGAGCGGCACCTCGGTCGATGGCATTGATGCCGCCCTAGTCGAGATTACGGGCACTACCCTGGATCTTCAGGTAGACCTGCTGGCCGCTGCTACCTATCCCTATCCGGCGGCCCTCCGGCAGCAGATCTTAGCCTTGGCGGGCGGGGAAGCACTGTCCCTCGCAGCGTTAGCCGATCTCGATGAGACGATCGCCCAGGTATTCGCCCAGGCTGCCCAGGCCATCCAACTGGGGCACCCCCCCGCCGACCTGATCGGCTCCCACGGCCAGACCGTCTATCACCGTCCGCCGGCGCCCGCCAACGCCCCATTGGACCCAGCACCCCATCCCCTGGGTTACAGCCTCCAGCTAGGCCGGGGAGCCACGATCGCCGCCTTGACCGGTATCACCACCGTCGCCAACTTCCGGGCTGCGGATCTGGCGATGGGGGGACAGGGTGCCCCCCTGGTGCCCCGGGTAGATGCCTACCTCCTCAGTGACGCCCACCGGGATCGCTGTGTACAAAATATCGGTGGCATTGGTAACGTCACCTATCTGCCCGCCTGGGGGCTAGCTACCCCAGTGCCCAGTCCTGATGACCCGGCGGCTGTGTCAGGGGCGATCGCCCGCTGGGAGCGCCAAATTAAGGGTTGGGACACGGGTCCCGGCAATATCCTGCTGGATCTGGCGGTGCAACACTTTTCTAAGGGGCAGCAGACCTATGACCGCGATGGCGTCTGGGCGGCCCAGGGAACCGCGTGCCAGACCCTCGTGACCCAATGGTTACAGCAACCGTTTTTCCAGGCCTCTCCCCCCAAATCCACCGGACGGGAACACTTTGGTCAGGCCTATTTGGCCCAATGTTTAGCGGACGGCGATCGCTATGGCCTTGCCCCTGCTGATCAGCTAGCTACCCTGAGCGAATTCACCGCCGCCACGATCGCCCATAGCTACCGGACCTACCTGCCCCGCTTACCCCAACAGGTTTATGTCGCCGGGGGGGGGGCTCACAATCCCGATCTCATGGCTCGCCTACAGCGTTTACTGGCCCCGATCCCCGTTGCGACGACCGAGGCCCTGGGGTTGAGTGTCGCGTTCAAAGAGGCAATCGCCTTTGCGGTACTGGCCTACTGGCGGTGGCAGGATCTCCCTGGTAACTTACCCAGTGTGACCGGGGCACGTGCCGGCATCCCTTTGGGGGATCTGTATCCAGGTGGCACACCGCCAGAGAATCGCGTAGAATCCCGTTCAGGGAGACCGATAATCCGAGCGGCTACGATCGCATCGGGACTTATCGTCAATTGATGCCGGGGTAATACTGTGTCACATACCTTTTTACTAGAGCCAGGACGCTGGCTGCTTCAGGGGAACTGGTTGGATCGGGATGGGATGCCCATAACCATTAAGGGGAAAACTCTTGTCGCTTGGACACGTGACAATTGGTTCACGATGGTGACATTATTAAAATTTCCGGGTGCAGCGCGGGACGATATTTCGTTTCAGTACAAGGGGCGCTTAAACTTGGGGGAACGCCAATATACTTTTGTCCTGCACCATAGTGAATTAGGGCGGGTGGAAGGTGAAGGCTGGATTGCCCCTGCCTCGATCGTGCAGCGATATTGGGTACTAGGGGATAAGCAGCGGCGCAGTGGCTTTGAAACTATCCATCGTGTCGATGATAATACCTACTTCCTGGCGAGTGCGGTCATTGAAGCGGGTCGCAATCTGATCAGTACGATGGAGGCGACCCTAGAGCGACAGTCGGACTAACCCTAGTGAGGCCAGTAGCGCCAACGCATCCCGATATGTTCTCATTCGTAGCAATTTGCGGCACTCTAAAAACAGGGAAGACGGGTTCCCCTTGGAGATCTCTCCGGTCCTGTATCAATGACGGTGCGGCACCCACAGTCTCCCGCCATGCAGTCCAGTAGGCCGCTCCCCAGCGTTCTCTGCCAACTGCTTCCTGATACGCCTTTGGCGTCGCGCAGCTATCGGTTACCCGGTTGGCCCAAGCATAATGACTGACCCAAAACTTGGTCGCATTCTCGAAAATCGTTATCAGTTACTAGAACTGGTGGGTAGGGGGGCAATGGGCCGGGTGTACCGTGCCCAACATGTCCTGCTAGGGGGTACGTTTGCTGTCAAGTTCCTCGCACAAACTTTGCTCAATGCCCCCATGCGCGATCGCTTCTTTGCCGAAGCGCGGGTGTGTGCCCTGCTGGGCCAGAAGAGCATTCACATTGTGCGCGTGATTGACTATGGCGTTGATGAGGACGAGGTGCCCTTCTACGTGATGGAGTACCTGGATGGCAAAAACCTTACGGATATTATTCACGAGTCTCCCTTAACCCTGCCCCGCTTTTTGAACCTTACCCACCAAATTTGCCTGGGCCTCCAGTGTGCGCACCAGGGGGTCCCGATCGATGATGCTGGGGACATTCGCCCGATTATTCACCGGGATATTAAGCCGCGCAATATTGTGGTGGTGCAAGACAGCAGTTTGGGGGAGTTGGTGAAGGTGCTCGATTTCGGGATTGCGACGTTGATGCAAGGGGAAGGCAGCAGCAATCCCCAGGCCAATAAATTTATGGGGACCCTGGCCTATTCGTCACCCGAACAAATGGACAGCCAGGAACTCGATGGTCGCTCCGATATCTACAGCCTGGGCATTGTCATGTTCCAGATGTTGACAGGTAAGCTGCCGATCCATACCCCTGGCCGCACCTTTAAGGACTGGTACCAGGCCCACAAAACCCAAGTGCCGCGATCGTTTCATGAGGTTGATCCCAACCTGAAGCTCCCGAAGGCGCTGGAATCGCTCATCATGGACTGTCTAGCCAAATCCCCCAGCGATCGTCCCCAAAACATTGAGGCGGTGATCGATGCCCTGCGCCCCTTGCTCCAACGCTTTGGCAATGGCCAGGAAATTGGGCGACGGATTGGCGATGCCCTCTCGCGGGTCCCGATCGTCGCGGAGTCCCTAGTGGAAAAGGCGGCCTCGGAGGGGTCCTCTGTGACCGAAACCAGCGCCCCCACGGCCCCCACCGATATGGGGGCAGCCGTCCGTCCCAGCATTGAGAAGCGATCGGCCTTTGAAGACTTTTGCCATCAGTTAACCTGGCCCAGTGGGATGCCGATCGCCCAGATTGTCTTTCCTCAAAATATCGAAACCCCCAAGGGGCGCATGACCACGCTGTGGACCATGTTGTCCCAAGAGGAAATTGAGTATCTGCGCAACAGCAGCTTTTACAACCACTTCTATAAAAACTTCCTGGGGATCATGTCCCCCCACCCTACCGTTCTCTGGATCACGGCCCTTTACAATCGCCTCCGTCATCAGGAGCGTGGTCCCCGCTGGTTTAATTGCTATCTCGACTTACAATCCCGAATGGGCCAGGAAACCGTGCGCTTACTCACCGAAAAGGAAAGTTATCGCATTCTCTTCTTTGGGTTAGAATCGCCCTACCACTGCCTCCATGTGGTCAAACTGAAAATCCATCCCTATCAATGCCAACTGCTCCAACGCTGGGCACTCACGGGCACCACCTGGCAGTCGATCGGTCATGTGAACGAAAGTAAGGAAATCCTCAAGCAGGAGTTGGAAAAACTCAAGCCCAGGGTTCAGACCGATCTGGAAAATGCTAGTGGGTTAAGGGGGTAGCCCCTAACCGAGGGTTCCCGCGTAGACAATGCCCCTGGGCATATCCAATGTGAGTAGGGTCCCATCTCGAATAATTTGGGTCGCGTTTTTGACGCCAACGATCACCGGAATGCCCAAACGTAGCCCAATAACCGCTGCGTGGCTCGTTAAGCTTTCATCCTCGGTAATCACGCCAGCCGCCTTGCGGATCACATCCACATAGTCGGCGCTGGTGTGGGAGGCGACCAGGATTTCCCCCACATTGAAATTGCTAATCGTGCTGCCGTTGGTGGCGACTCTAGCCCGTCCGCAAATCATGCCTTGACCAATACTGATGCCGCGACAGAGGATGGCGGTCACCAGTTCCACTTTGATCAGGTCGGTGGAACCGGGGACGCCCTGGAGGGTACCGGCGGTCATGACCACGAGATCGCCTTCGGCCACCAAGGCTTGCTCTTGGGCAATGCCAAGGGCCGCTTGGGAGGTTTGATCCGTCGAGGCCAGATCGAGCACCAGGAGGGGTTTCACACCCCAGACCAATTGCAGCCGTCGGGCCACATCGACGTGGGGTGTGACCGCCAGGATCGGCGTCTTGGGACGGAACTTGGAAACATTGCGGGCCGTTGATCCTGTTTTAGTCAAGGTCATAATCGCCGCTGCCCCCAGTTGTTCGGCAATGTTCCCGACCGCCTGACTGATGGCATTGGGGATCGATCGCTTACGGATACCCGCCGCGTCCACGTCCGACCAGGTTTGGGGCAAGGCCCAGAGCGATCGCTCCTGTTCAATGCGCTGGGCAATTTTTGCCATTGTGGCTACCGCTTCCACCGGGTATTGACCCACAGCGGTTTCATTGGAAAGCATAATCGCATCGGTGCCGTCCAAAATCGCATTGGCCACGTCGGAGATTTCCGCTCGGGTGGGTCGCGGGTTATTGACCATGCTATCGAGCATTTGGGTGGCGGTGATGACGGGAATGCCCAAGCGATTGGCGATCCCGATCAGCCGTTTTTGCAAGATTGGCACATCTTCGGCGGGCAGTTCCACCCCCAGATCCCCCCGCGCTACCATGACGCCATCGCAGAGGGACAGGATCGCCTCCATTTGCTCGATCGCTTCGTGCTTTTCGATCTTGGCGATCACAGGCACCGATTTGTTGGCGTTGGAAATCAGTTCCTTAATTTCCAGCACATCCTGGGGATTGCGCACAAAGCTGAGGGCGACCCAATCCACCCCTTGATCAAGGCCAAAGATGAGATCCTTGCGATCCTTGTCCGTGAGGGCCTTAATCGACAGGTAAACCCCCGGAAAGTTGACGCCCTTATTGTTCGACAGCTTGCCCCCCACCACCACGCGACAGTGCAGGCGGCGCTGGTCGCGATCGACGGCCTCGACACCCATTTCCACCTTGCCATCGTCTAGCAGGATCGTGGCGTTTTCCGGCACTTCATCGGCTAACGGTTCATAGGTTACCGAGGCTATTTCCTGATTACAGACTACCGGCTCACTGGTCAGGATGAAGCGATCGCCCCGTTTGAGGGTGATGGCCCCATGTTCAAATTTGCCCAGGCGGATTTTGGGTCCCTGGAGGTCTTGGAGAATCCCCACGGGTTGGTTGAGTTCAAAGGAGACCTGACGAATCAGACGAATACTGCGTTGGTGATCGTCATGACTACCGTGGGAGAAATTGAGGCGTAAGGTTGTTGCACCCGCCAGAATCAACTCGCGCAGGACATCTGGCTTACCGGTTGCAGGTCCGATCGTCGCCACAATTTTAGTGCGTCGCAGAGGCTCGCCAGGTGACATGGTTTTAGAAATAATGAATGATGCAACGGGGATATTAGCATGAGGATGGGACCGGATCACAGCTTCCGGGGAATTCTTAAGGACTGATCCGGCCAGAAGGAGACGCCATCTCGTGATCCCTGGTCTCTGGCGATTACCTCCGTGCCCTCCGTTGCCTCTGGGCCGCTGTGGTGAATTTGAAACCCCGGAGACACACCGAATACAGAGAAAATCCTGCTGATCAGCGGCGACGCACCTTGCTGACCATCTTCCGGGATAGGCGCAGGTTCAGGTTTTCCTGATCGGCCCAGTCCTGCAACAGGCGATAGAACACCTGCCGATCGTCGGCCTGCAAGACCGCCACCTGATCGGCGGTTTCGATCGCATAGGGATAGCCGCCCCCAATGATCACCTCCCCCCGCACCCAGTTCATCACCTGCTCCAGCCGTCCGGCTTCATAGAGCCATAGGGGCAGTTCAATCCGGGCGGGATAGCCGTCCTGCGTGGTTTTGAGATAGGTAAAGCCAATGCGATCGTGCTGATCCTGATATTGCTGCAAAATCCCCGATCGCTGGCAACGAAAGAGGGGGGTGCGATCGCCCCAGCGCTCTTTGCACAGGGGACTGAGGAGTTGAGCATCATGGATAGCCGTGGCTTCGGGCAGGTGATAGAGGCCTTGCAACATCCCTACGAGATCACGGGCATAGCTGGTATCGATGTAGCCCACCAGGGGGACCCGATAGGTTTCGCTGGCCTGGAGCAATTGTCGTAGACAGGCCACATATTGGTTACGAATTTCAGCCTCAAAGGGTTCCGCAAACGTCGCCACCAGGGAACCATCAAAAAACACCAGACACGCCTCCGAACCCGCCTGGGCCTGGATGTACTCAATGAGCCGACGGGTTTCCAACTCGAAGCGCCGCAGATTGACCCGGCGATCGACGGGTTCGCTACTGGTGCTCACCTGGAGATCAGCGGGGGTCATCACCTCAACGGCAATATCTTTGCTGTAACTACCCTGGGGTAGGTGGTGGTTTTCAAACCAGCCAATCTGAACTAGGGCGATCGGGATCGACAGATCGCGACTGGGGTAGATTTGGGACCCATCAACAGCGAAGGTGGCCACTCCGGCCAAATGCTGTTCCACCCACTGGCGACTGGCCTCCCGGTTGGGCCAGGTCAGGTGGGCCGCGAGTATGCCATCCGTATGCTGGATCAGGGGTTCCAGTAACACCGCACTCAGACCAGCCGGGTTGACTGCCGTGGGTGCCCGCTCGTCGGCCTCCCTATCATCCTGTCCTTGGGAATGTGTCTCCGCTACCCAGCGATGCCAGGCCTGACGGTATTGGTTGAGGCGCTGGCAGGCTGCCTGATCAAACTGTTGGAAGGCGGCTTGTTTGGCCTGAAGCTGGGCGAGGACTTGGGACGGTTTAATGGGCATAGAGATAGGCAGAAGGGCGATCAGACGACTGTAGTACCATTGTTGACGAATGGACACTTCGATTAATTGGGGATCGGGGCAGTTCAACTGTCCCAACCGACGGGGTTACGTTACCTGCGAGCGCACAATGTCAAACTGTGTATTTTTCGAGGTGCCCTCATGCTAGGCGAGGGATAACTCGCAAACTATAACCAGCAAGAGACCAAAGGGGTTGTGATGGTAGACGCGATCGGCACCCTCTATGTCGTCGGCACCCCGATCGGCAATCTGGAAGACATCAGCCTGCGGGCGATCCGGATTCTTCAACAGGTCGCGTTGGTTGCCGCCGAGGACACCCGCCATACGGGCAAGCTGCTCCAGCATTTACAAATTGCCACCCCCCAGCTTAGCTATTACGAACATAACAGCCGGGGTCGAATTCCCCAACTGTTGGAACGCCTCCAGCAGGGCCAGGATATTGCCCTAGTCACCGACGCGGGGATGCCCGGTATTGCTGACCCAGGCTATGAGTTGGTCCAGGCTTGCCAAACGGCGGCTATCCCCGTTGTGCCCATCCCCGGCCCCAGTGCGGTGATTACGGCCTTGAGCGGGGCGGGCCTACCCTGCGATCGCTTTGTCTTTGAGGGGTTTTTACCGCGCAAAGGATCGGAACGCCGGGAACGGTTACAGGCCCTCCAAAGCGAACCACGCACTCTGGTCCTCTATGAAGCCCCCCATCGCCTGCTGCAAACCCTCCAGGACCTCGCCGTAACCCTGGGTAAGGACCGGACGATCGTCACCGCCCGCGAGTTGACCAAACGCTACGAAAGCTTCTGGCGCGGCACCCTGACAGACGCGATCGCCTACTACACGGACCAGATGGCCCCCCGTGGGGAATTTACCCTGGTGATTGCGGGGGCGGGGGTAGCCTTCCCGCCAGGACACCTCCAGCACGAAGCGACCGCCTGCTCCGAGGCAGACTTGAAGCAGGCATTACAAGCCCTGTTACAGCAAGGATTGTCGCGATCGCAGGCCAGCCGCCAATTAGCCGCCCAAACCCACTACCCCCGGCGGCAGCTTTACCAACTGGCTCTTACCCTGGGCGAACAGGAGGAACCGCCAGTTGAAAATTCTGTTTAAAAGTAAAGTAATCAGTCAATAAGGGATTTTAGATTTTAGATTTTGGGATTTTCGATTTTCCCAGGGTTACGGGGTAGGCATCCGGCTTGCCACCGAGCCAGCTATAGCAATCTCAGGTGATTGATGCGCGTGGGGTGGGCATCCTGCCCGCGCCGACTAGTAGCTCGAACTAGTGGCTCGAACAGTAAGTTCTGCAACGTTCGTCGTGCTGGCTTTAGCCGGCAACGACTAAAGTCGTTACTACCAACGTTGCGAAACTTTATGTTTACTGTACTAGCAGCCTGCCCCACCATCCTTCCCGAACGATTGAGGATGGCTATCTCCCGCGTTCAATGTGCGCTCGACTGACAACGTGAGTTGGCGCAACCAGCCATTGCTCCCCAGTCGCCTCTAGCAAGTCGAGCATGGCAGATGGGATAAGTGGGCTACGATCAAGACATTTTGTTGTCGAGGTCGCACGATCGCCCCATGACTCCATCCCGCTCTTCCTTATCCCAATCCCACCCCCATCCCCACCCCGATG
>NZ_JBRCAD010000013.1:0-8690 GCF_053493415.1 Trichothermofontia sp.
AAGTTTCGCTATTTGCAACTAGAACTCAGCCGTCGCTGTTCGCTCGTCCATTGGAGCTACGATTTGCTTCCAGAAACGCTTGTATGACTCTCGCACCCTCAAGTGTAAAGTTTTATATCTGGATTCAACACTTCTGGTTTAATGCAGCAGAACCCGAACGAAAATTAGAGGAGTGGATTGCTGGGGGGAGCACTATTAATGACTGGTAAAGAGATTGCTCAAGGCATGGCTAATCTCCCCTATAAATTTCGCCTCCGCACAACTCTGGTTGTTCCCTTTGTCTTACAAATTATGGCTGCGGTTGGGCTAGTTGGATTCATTGCCTACCGCAGTGGGCAGCAGGCAGTCAATGATGTTGCTAGTCAATTACGGACAGAACTTACTACGCGAATTACGGAGAAACTAAATGCCTACACGGCGGCACCCAAGACGATCAATCGCCTGAATGCTAGTGCTTTTGCCCAGGGAGATATTAATGTCAGCAATCCCAGTGGTGAGTACTATTTCTGGGAGCATATGCAGATTTATCCAACCCTTAGCTATGTCTATTGTGGGGATGAGAAGGGGAGTTTTTTGGGCACTAGTCGCGTTCTAGAGCAGGATACTGCTTCTAAGGTGATTTTGCACTTTAGCAATGCCGAAACCAACTTTATGCGCCAGGATTTTGGTTTTGATGCTAAGGGGAACCGAATGACTCAGATTGGCACCCTGGATCGCCCCTACGACCCCCGCCAACGTCCCTGGTATAAAGCAGCCAAGGCAACCAATCAGGCAGTCTGGAGTGATATTTATATCGCCTTTGCCACAGGGTTTCCCACTATTACTGCCAGCATTCCCGTCTACGATCGCCAGAGCAATGCCTTGATTGGTGTATGTGCCGCCGACTTCTTCTTGCCGCGTGAGGTCAATCATTTCTTGAAGAGTCTCCAAATTGGGAAGACAGGCACCGCATTTATTATGGAACGATCGGGCCAATTGGTGGCAACTTCTTCAGAAGCACCAATGCTTGAAAAACAGGGCGAAACCAGCGAACGGCTATTGGCGACGGCCAGTCCTGACGTAACCATTCGATCGACGGCTGAAGCATTAATGGCACAATTTAGCGATCTAAACGATATTCAGGCTGTTCAACAATTCGATTTCTCACTGAATGGTCAGCCACAATATGTCCAGGTTGCGCCTTTCCAGGATGGTAATCTCGATTGGCTAGTAGTGTTGACTATCCCTGAGTCGGATTTTATGGCCCAGATCCATGCTAGCCGCCGGAACACGCTTTGGTTAATCCTCCTAGCCCTAGCGGGGGCGATCGCGATCGGAATTTTGACTTCCCGTTGGGTCACCCGTCCGCTCCTGCGGGTTGCCCAGACCTCGAACAAAGTGGCCCAAGGCGACCTCGATCAGCAGGTTGATCCAAGTTCAATTATTGAGGTTGATACCCTGGCGGATTCCTTCAATTGTATGGCCGGTCAACTCAAGGAGTCCTTTGATGCGTTACGGCAAAGTGAGGCAACCAATCGTGCTATTGTTACGGCCATTCCTGACCTCATGATTCGGGCCAAGCGGGATGGGACCTATATCGATATTGTGGGGAGCGATCGCCTGCGCGGCGTACATGGGGTTAAGCGGTTTAGTGCCGGCACGACCGTTTACGAGTCACTGCCGCCGGACCTAGCCGATCGGCGTATGTATCATATCGAGCAAGCCCTGATTACGGGCCAGTTGCAGGTTTATGAGCAGCGGCTGACTATTGATGGCCAGTCCCAGGATGAAGAAGTGCGGATTCTGGTGTTGGGGGAAGATGAAGTCTTGATTATGGTGCGGGATATCACCGATCGCAAGCAAGCAGAAGAAGCCCTACGGATTGCAGAAGAGAACTACCGCAGCATCTTTGAAAATGCCTTGGAAGGAATTTTTCAATCCTCCCCAGAAGGGGAGTTTATCAATGCCAATCCCGCCCTTGCCAAAATTTATGGCTATGGTTCGCCTGCCGAAATGATTGCCAGTATCACGAACATTGGCGAACAACTTTATGTTGATCCAGAAAAGCGAATTGAATTTAGAGCACTTCTCGATCAACAGGATTCAGTTAAGGATTTTGAGTATCGTTGCTATTGCAAAGACGGTAGCATTATCTGGGTGCAGATTGATGCCCGTGTTGTTAGAGACAATAGCGGTAAGGTCCTGTATTACGAAGGAATTGTTCAGGATATTAGCGAGCGCAAACGCCGCGAAGACGAATTGCGGCAGCAATTAGAAGAGCTAAAGATCGAAATCGATCAGAAGAAACGGGATAAAGAAGTTGCAATGCTAACCAAGAGTCATTATTTCCAGGAAGTTCAGCAAGAACTAGAGTCCGTTAACCTGGATGAATTTTGGAGTTAGCTACTGGCGGAATTGCATGAACAGACAAGAGGCTTACTAAAAAAGGGGCTTATTAAAAACAGACAAGGGGCTTAAGGCCCCTTGCTCATCGGCTACTAGTGTCCTTAAACTTGAGCCGGCATCTTCAACTCAGCCGCCGTCAACCGTTCGTAGATTGCCCGCATTTTCAGTCCCGTCAACACTTGGAATAAGCCCGTACCGTTGTTGGAACCCGGATAGTCACGGTGTTGCAGTAGCAGGTGAGTCAATTCACCATAGTATTTGGCCGAGGTATTGCTCAGGTGACCTTCAATGTAGATCAACTCTTCCAGGTTATCGAACTGACCGTCCACCTCTAGCACCGAAACTTCATTGCCATAGTAGCTATCGGGACCGTAGTGCATCTTAATACCGGGATAGGGGCAGGTAAGCTTACGACCGCAGGGGACCCAGTCGATCGTGGACCCTTCATCAAACAGGTAGGCCGGTTCAAAACCCTCAACCCCATCGCGTTGGATCATCTGTACACGTAAGAACTTGTGTTCTTTGTCTTGCTCCTCTGGCAAGAGTTTTGTGGGGAGAACTTGCAAAACAACATCAGCGTATTGCTTTTGCGGGTCAATATAAGCCGTAAAGTCAGGTTTGCGGGCGTTAATCGCGGCAATCACGTCTTCGTAGCGGTGACCACGTTCTGCCATATCCCGTTGAATCTTCCAGGCCACCTTGACATCATCGCTGATATCGAGATACACGCTAAAGTCCAGCAGCGATCGCACCCGTTCGTCATACATCGGATGCAACCCCTCAATGACCACAATTGGGCGCGGGACAATGCGCTCTGGCGGATCGATCGTGCCGGTTTCGTGGTTGTAAATCGGTTTATCGATCGGGTTACCCGCCTTCAGGGCTTTGATCTGCTCATACATCAGATCAAAATTATTCGCGCGGGGATCGAGTGCTGTTACCCCCTTCTCCTTCCGCTGTACCCGATCCAGACTGTGGTAGTCGTCCAAGCAGATCACGGTCATCAGTTCCTCGCCAAAGAGATCGGCTAGGCGGCGCAAGAAGGTAGACTTGCCACACCCAGAATCTCCGGCGACGCCAATCAGTACCACACGGTCTGGCTTACTGGTCATAGGGTCCCTCTAAACAAACAAAACTCGCTAACGGTAATCTTTTGAGGTGAGTCACGATGACTCGTTGCGTTACGTTAGGGTAGCAATTCCCGGCACGGATTCCCGATGTTGCTCCCCAGCCTGCGATCGCGATCGAGGCAAGTTGCCGAGTCGCAATCGTTCGGACGATCAGGGTTGCCCCTAGCGATTGCTCCCGGCGGTTAGGGTTAGGTATTAAGCACTACCAAATTACGGTAGATCCTACCAGAACCGTGTCCCCTTAAACAAGGCACAAGGTGAACTGCCTCTCTATCATGCTAAAGGTAAGTGTGACGAAAAGAAACTATAACTTTTCTCATTTTTCGCAAGCTTTCCTGATATCTGTTGCCCTGCCGGGGTAGGGTTGGCTGACCCGATTCTGGGTGTAACCTGGGTTTGACGCCACTGCTTGGGATGACGATGGGCCGTCTGTCGGGGCGATCGCGCTAGTCGCGTCAGCCTCACCTGCTTGCATTGGATGATTGAAATGTCTTGGGGTGGCGACAGCGATCGCCATCCAGAGGGTACCGTCTTGCTGCATCATAGGTTAAGGCGTTCCTAAGTCAAATCATCCTAGTTGTTTAGGTAAGGTTAGAGAGAGACAAGATCGTTATGTACAATTCAAGTGCTGCCGACTCCTCCAGTGCGGGTAGTCGTCTCTTCCGTTACGAAGTCACCGGCTTGCGGCAGAATGCTGAAACTGATCGGATGGATGCACCCATTCGGAGCAGTGCCAGTATTTTTATCACGGTGCCCTACAGTCGCATGAATGAAGAGATGCGACGCATTACCCGCATGGGTGGCAAGATTGTGCGGATCGAGCCAGTCGAACTCGGTAAGGCCAGCAGCGTTCCCCCGCCGCCGCCCGCCCCCGCCGCCGCCCCGGCCAAGGCCAAGGCTAAGCACGCAGATGTGCCGGTGAATATCTACCGCCCCAATAACCCCTACATTGGCAAGTGTTTGTCCAACTATGAACTCGTGCGTGAGGGGGGCGTGGGCACGGTACGCCACTTAACCTTTGACCTGTCGGCGGGGGATTTGCGCTATGTGGAAGGCCAGAGTATTGGCATTATTCCACCCGGCACGGATGCCCAAGGTAAACCCCACAAACTGCGGTTATATTCGATTGCGTCTACTCGGCATGGGGATCATGGCGATGATAAAACCGTATCCCTGTGTGTGCGCCAGCTAGAGTACAAGCATCCGGAAACGGGCGAAACGGTCTACGGGGTCTGCTCCACTTATCTTTGCAATTTGGAAGTAGGTGCAGATGTGGCGATTACGGGGCCAGTGGGTAAGGAGATGCTGTTGCCGGATGATCCGAATGCGACGGTGATTATGATGGCGACGGGGACAGGGATTGCGCCGTTCCGGGCCTACCTGTGGCGGATGTTCAAGGAAACCCACGCGGACTATAAGTTCAATGGGTTTGCTTGGCTGATCTTTGGTATTCCCTATACGGCAAATATCCTTTACAAGGATGATTTGGAAGCAATGGCGACTGAGTATCCGGATCATTTCCAACTGACCTATGCCATCAGCCGGGAACAGCAAAATGCCGAGGGTGGCAAGATGTACATCCAGGATCGGGTGGCGGAACAAGCCGATCGCTTGTGGGAGTTGATTCAGCAAGAGAAGACCCACACCTATATTTGCGGTCTTAAGGGCATGGAAGATGGCATTGATAAGGCCCTCTCTGGGGCAGCGGCGAAGCACGGGGTAACCTGGTCGGATTACCAAAAGGATCTGAAGCGGGCGGGTCGTTGGCACGTGGAAACCTACTAATTACCGCGTAGCTTCTGGCTCACTTGAACCTTGTTGGTCACAATTTTGCGTATGTGGGTTGTCATGACCTATATGCGCTTTTTTTGTGTTTGCCGTTTGGATAATGGGTAGTTAGAACTGGTTTGAAAAGCCTAGAGAGTCATCCCAGGCGCTTGATGCGTGTGGGGTGGGCAGCCTACCCGCACAGGCTAGAAGCCTGCACCACAGACGAGGAGTTGGTAGACGAGGAGTCTGCTATACCTAGAATGGGAACTTGTCGTGTCGAGCCTGATGAGGCCCAACACGAGCAATGACTTTGTTGGGTCGCACTGGGTTTGACCCAACCTACAAAATCAAGCTTGATTGACCACTAGAAGCCTGCACTACAGTCCTTCACGAACTATTTAGGATTGCTAGATATGCTTACTTTGACGACTAAAGTCGTCACTACGAACAACGAGGATCTTATTGAAGGAGCAGAGTCGCTAGGTTTGTAGTCGCGGTTTTAAAACCGCGATCTTCCCTTTTAAAACGAATTTTTAGAAAGGATTCACCACAAACTGGGCCACAATTTCCGGCTGGGCACCGAGGATCGGATCGGGGTTGGCCAATAAACTGGCTTCGGTATAGGGCGTTACCCCGTAGGTGGTCACCGTCAGCCGTCCCGTGCCGGGGGCAATGTCGAACTCGGTCCAGCCGTAGGTGTGGGTCGCGAGGAATTCCCCCTGGAGCAAGGTCGCGTCGATCTCGGACCCTTCGAGGCCGATCGGGTCATAGCCCAAGAGGGTGGCTGTCCGGTAATCCAAAATTTCGCGCACATACTGGTCTTTGGCGGCGCGATCGGTCAGGGCCAGATATTCCGCCTGACTTTTTCCCTGGGCAGCCAACAGCGAGGCGGGGGTAAACCCGACCGTTGCCGGACCAAAGGGAGCCGCAAAGGTTTGATTAAACGGCGGCGGTAGGAAGGGTACGGTTAACTGGATCGCCACCGGGCCAATCATGACATCGAACGCGCCCGTGGGGGTTTGGGGTAGACCAAAGCCTTGCTGGTTGGTGACGTTATTGACCACGTGGCCGTGGAAGTCGCCCGTGACAAAGACCACGTTTTCGATCTGGTTTGCCGTGATGAAGTTCAGCAGATCCGCCCGCTCGGCGGCAAACCCTTCCCACCGTTCCCCGGACACGGCAATGCCAAAGTGCTGCATGGGAACCGTGGACATGACAAATTTCCAAGTCACCCCCTCCCGTTGGGCGAGGAGCAGATCGTCCTTCAACTGTTGCAACTGGACCGCTCCTAGCATGGTCCGACCCGGTTCAAAGGCATTTTGTAACTGTTGATCGATCGCTTCCTGGGGGGCGGCTTCCGAAATAAAGGGCAGGGGGGCATCTCGGAACGATCGCACATCTAGGACATAGAGGGCGGCATCACTGCCAAAGGTATTGAAGCGATAGAGTTGCTGTCTGCCTTCCGTGCGGGGATCGCCCGTCTCGCCATAGGTCGTCTCCCGGCGGGGAAAGTAGTCCAGCATGGCCCGCAGGGCATCATTGAAGGCAGGGGTTTGGTTAACGAAGCCCGTCACCGCATCCCCGAAGAGACCCAACTTTTGGGGCGAGTCAGCCGGGGGAACGCCACCCGCAAAGTCATTGGTGACTTCGTGATCATCCCAGGTGTTATAGACCATCGTGGTGGCCCGCAAGTCGGCCCAGGTATTGAGGCCAAAGCGTTCACTGTAGACCTCGTTTTGCTTGATCCGAAACTCGTCTAAGGTTCTGGCCTGGGTCACACCGGGCAGGGCAGCGGATTCGCTATCGGCCTCAACCATGTCGCCCATCTGGACGAAGAAGGCGAGATCCCGCTCATCGGCATTGCGGATCGACACGTAGGGGGCCAGTTCCCCTTGCAGGTCCCCGGATACCCCAAAGCGTAGCCCCGATCGCGTGCCCAGGGGAGCGGGAGTAACAAACCGCCCATACTGGGTTTCGCCAGCGGCATTGATCACCCGATAGAAATAGGGGGTATTGGGGGCCAGGTTGTCGATTTCCACCTGCACGGGTACACGGGGGTCGTCCACGATCGCCGTCACCTGTCCCGCGATCGTCCCGAAATTGGCATCGGTGCCATAGTCAAACACGACCTCACCCCGGACGGCACTCCGAGTCCACAATACCGTTGTCGTTTGGGTGGTATCACCGCTGGCAATGCCATTGGGCAGGGTGGTCGGGTCAGCGACCGGCAGGTTAACGGTAAAGTTGGCAGCGCTCAGGCGATCGGCAGCTACCCCATCCAGCACAGCCAAATAGTCCCCAGTGACGCGATCGCGGATCACGGCCCCATTCGGTCCCTGGCTGAGATCTAAATCCTCGAACCGCAAGCCGCCACTCAGGGCGAGCCAGTCTTCCCCCGGTTGAAAGTCAGTAATCAGGTCAGCCAACGCCAGGGTGGCTCCCCCACTGCGTCGCCGCAGGACAAACCAATCCTGTCCCGGTCCCCCGGTCAGCGTATCCTGGCCGCGATCGCCAAATAGAACATCGTCACCTTCTCCTCCCAAGAGCCAATCGTTGCCCTTGCCGCCCCGCAGGAGATCATTGCCGTCGCCCCCATCCAGGCGATCGTTGCCCGCATTGCCGTTGAGGGTGTCATCGCCCGCATTGCCGTTGAGGGTGTCATCGCCCCCCCTGCCGTATATCACATCATCGCTGGAGGTACCCTCGATCAGATTGTTCCCTGCATCGCCAATTAATACCGCCATTGCCCCTTCTCCTTGATCAAAAAATAATGGGATTCAAGCCCCGTCCTTCTCGGACGGCTTTGAGTAAACTGCAAGCACCTTAATCAAAAGGCTAAAATTGCAGCATGGTAACCCTCACTTACGAGTACAAGCTTCAACCTACGCTTGAGCAGGAAGCGGTAATTGCGGACTGGCTGGAGATTTGCCGGAAAGTCTACAATTTCGCGCTGGCCGAACGTAAAGATTGGGCGCGTTCTCGCAAGTGCGATATCAATGCTTGCCGCATCGACCGGGAGTACATCATTCCTGCTGCTGCCCAGCGGCCTACATACTACTCCCAGTGTAAGGCGCTGGCGGCTGCCAAACAGCAGTTCCCAGAATTGAAACGCCCGCATACGCATGTATTGCAACAAGTGCTGCGACAAGTGGAAGCGGCCTTTGTGGCGCTGTGGGAGCGAGGGCACGGTTTCCCCCGGTTCAAGCAACGGCTGCGGTCGTTTCTGTATCCTCAGCCCAACCGACATCCCGTTCAAGATGGGAAGGTGGACTTGCCCAAGCTCGGCAAAATCCCCATGCGGATGAGCCGTCCGATTCCCGATGGCTTTGCGGTCAAGCAGATTCGCGTGATTCGTCGGGCATCGGGCTACTATGTACACCTGATTCTTCAGAGTGAGGTGCAAGT
>NZ_JBRCAD010000014.1:0-10554 GCF_053493415.1 Trichothermofontia sp.
AGGCCGCCACCTGGGATGGAGACAAGACATCACCCGTGACTTCAACAATCGCAGTCGTCGAGATGATATCAAGCTGCGTCAGTACAGTAGTGCCGATTTCAGTGATGGTTTCAATCACCACCGTATTGGTGGTCGTGACCAGGTTCCCTTGATCATCGCTAGCAACAATGAAACCGGTTGTGACCGTGGTTAACAGGGTTGTCCCTTCAACAGTTGAGGTCACTGCTTGGGTAATCGTCGCGACTTCAGTTCCCAGCACGACTGGCACACCGGGCGGTGCAACCACGCCAGTTAAATCCTCTTGCTGGAAGGTGAAGATGTCTACCGCACCATCAGAGAAGGGAGCCGCGGCTCCACTGGCATACATGATGTCAACGCCAGGACCACCTCGGAAGGTATCGCCACCCGGGCCACCCACCAACGTATCGTTGCCGTCACCACCGGAGAGGATATCCTCCGCCGCATCGTCGCCGCCGTAGATTAAATCATCGCCCGCGCCGCCGAACAGCATATCGTCGTCATCGCCGCCATTGATGGTATCGTTGCCTTTACCCCCCCAAATGCGATCGTTGTCCGACTCGCCATAGAGTAGGTCATCCCCGGACTCTCCATAGATCCAGTCGCTACCCTTACCACCAAAGATGGTGTCATCTGGGCCGGTGGGGCACACCTCGCAGTACTCGCCGCCATAGATGGTGTCGTTACTGTCGTTCCCATAGATCAGATCAGCACCGAGTTCGCCATCAATACGATCGTTGCCGCTACCCCCTTCGATCGTGTCGGCTCCAGATCCGCCATTGATGGAGTCGTCGCCATCATTACCCATCAGGTAATCATCGCCATTGCCGCCGCGAATGGTGTCTTTCCCATTCCCACCGCTGATCACGTCGCTACCGCCAGTCCCCAGCAGCGAGTCGTCACCGTCTTCACCATTAATAATGTCCCCCTCATCTGGGGTCGTCAGCGAAGCCATACTATTCGTTGTGTCGTTCCCAGGACCACCCCAGAGTTGATCCGCGCCGGGACCGCCGACTAAAACATCGTCGCCATCATCGCCGTAGAGCGTGTCGTTCCCAGGACCGCCATCGATGTTGTCGTTGCCTTTGCCGCCGTAGATCAGTTCAAAGGCGCTGCCGCCTCGAATTTCATCATTGCCGCGATCGCCCCGTAGGAAGGTACCCCCGGCCCGTGCTTCCGCATCCCGTCCGGTAATAACATCGTCGTCCTTGCCACCGTAGACGTAGATGCTCAGGGCGCGATTGTTATTGAATGCCGTAATGCGATCGTTGCCTTCGCCGCCAAAAATTTTGACATGGCCCGTGACATTGCCCGCGCCCAGTTCGTCATCGCCGCGCAGGCCAAATAAGTCAACCGTATTATCTGCCGGGTTGACATCATCATCAATGAGGACATAGAAGTCCGCATTATCCGTACCCAAAACCAGACCGGGTGCTCTTCTCACAGACATACTTAACTCCAGTCAGTACGAATTGATATGTAGTTGAGTCGGCATTGCCAAGTTAAACCGGGACGCTCATCGATGCAGGCGTATGGCGATCGGTCTAGTGATACTGCGGAAGCACTGCAATTGCTAACACTGCCTCCCAGACACTTCTGACAACCCATCAGCAGGCTACACGGGGGCTAGGCCCGATTCCGGAAAACAACCCCAGGAACCAGAAAAATTTTCAAGCCGATCGTCACCCGCCACCCAGATAAAAAATGGAGTATGCCACTATGACATACTCCTCCTGTCAACTGGAGTGGATATGTTTGTCCGAAGACAACGCAACTGTCTAAGCAGTACGGGAGCTACATCAAGGGAATCGTTGTATCAGCGAGAATAAAGTTACCGTCCCCAAAGTTGACTGCCGCTGATTCAAACTGCGACCGGTCAACACCGGGTAGATAAACAAAGGGAATGTCGCCGCCATTGATGACACCGTCCCCATTGGCATCCAGGAACAGGACGGGGCTAAGCGTCCCAAGACCCGCTGTGTAGTAGGCCAAAACCCCACCCGGCGTATCAAAAACATCGAATGGGTCAACTGCACTAACCATCCCTGGTGATAGCTGGATCTTGTCTTCATTGGGGATAAAGCCAATGATGGTGTCAATTTGCGGAATCAACGCCGCCACCTGGGATGGCGATAAGGAATCACCTGTGACTTCGACAATTGCAGTCGTTGAGATAATGTCAAGCTGGGTCAGGATCACCGTACCGACTTCAGTGATGGTTTCAATCACCGTCGTGTTGGTGGTTGTGAACTGATTGCCTTCCGTATCTTCAGCCACTACAAAGCCGGTTGTAACTGTGGTTAACAGGGTTGTCCCTTCAACGGTCGAGGTGACGGCTTGGGTAATTGTCGCAACTTCCGTACCCAGCACCGTTGGCGAACCTGGAGGCGCAACCGCACCGGTCAAATCTTCCGGCAGGTAGGTGAAGATGTCCACAGCCCCATCGGAGAAGGGAGCCGCTGCCCCGCTGGCATACATGATGTCAACGCCAGGGCCGCCTCGGAAGGTATCGCCACCCGGCCCCCCCACCAGCGTATCGTTGCCGAAACCACCGGAGAGGATATTGGACGCGGCATCGTTGCCCGCATAGATCAGGTCATCGCCAGCGCCACCATACAGCATGTCGTCGTCATCGCCGCCGTAGAGGGTGTCGTTGCCGTCACCGCCCCAGATGCGATCGTTGCCGGCCTCACCATAGAGCAGGTCATCCCCGGACTGACCATAGATCCAGTCGTCGCCCTTGCCGCCATAGATGGTGTCATCCGGACCGGCCCCGCATTCTTCGCAGAACTCACCGCCGTAGAGGGTGTCGTTGCTCTCGCCCCCGAAGATCAGGTCGGGGCCAAGGCCGCCATCGATCGAGTCATTGCCATCACCGCCGTAGAGGGTGTCAGCCCCAGCACCGCCGCTAATGCTGTCATCGCCCTCACCGCCATCCAGGAAGTCATTGCCATTCCCGCCCCGGATAGTGTCATCACCAGGGCCACCGTAGATGAAGTCATTGCCGCCGGTTCCGTACAGCAGGTCATTGCCGGCTTCTCCGTAGATTGTGTCGCCCTCGTCGGGAACGGTCAGCGTGGCCATGCTGTTCACGGTGTCATTGCCTTCGCCGCCGTAGATGAGGTCAGCGCCAGGACCGCCCACGATCGAGTCGTCACCCCGATCACCGTAGAGGGTGTCATTCCCAGCCCCGCCATCGATCGTGTCATTGTCCTTACCCCCGTGAATCAGTTCGGGGGCACTGCCACCGCGAATCACGTCATTGCCGCGATCGCCCCGGAGCAGGGTCGCACCAGCCCCGCCGCCATCCCGGCCCGTGATAATGTCATCACCCTTGCCACCGTAGATTTCGATGCTCAAGGCACGGTTGTTGTTGGCAGCGGTAATACGATCGTCACCTTCACCACCAAAGATGCGCACACGACCAGGGACATTACCTGCCCCCAGTTCGTCATTACCACGGAGACCAAATAAATCAACAGTATTATTGGGACCGACATCATCATTGACCAGCACGTAAAAATCAGCGTCGTCGGTGCCTAAAACCCGACCGGGTTCTCTTATAACTGTCATTCTTCCTTCACTCCATGACGTAGTTGGATGTTGCCCAGGATCTCTATTAGATCCCAGACAGAGACACTTAGCCAAAGTATCAGAGATGCATTTTTCGGATAAAGTTATCCCTAAATCGACAAAAATAATCAATTTAGTCTCTTTATAGCTTTACCAGCTCTGATATCAATGACCCTGTTGCTTCAATTTTTCTGCAACTCGTAGGTAGGCTTCACAGCCCACACTCCCAGATTCCGGAAACTAACTTCATTAATTTCGATTTTTTCTAAAAAATTAAACAGATTTTTTCAATTTTCATCTCAAAAACTGCCACTAGATTATTCGTAATATCAACTAAATTCTGGTTAGGTTTCTGGTACGGGACATAGATGATTTCCGTAGTAACTTTCCTTACATCCTCATTAGCCCTACTACTAGTCAGCGATGGATGAAAGCACCAACTCATGGAGGCTTCAGCGATTCAAGGGCACGAGGTCATCCCAACCTGATTGCCGCAGTCGATGCATTGCACTTTAGGTATTAAATATGACATTATCATTTCTAATGTCCTGAGGCTTGGAGCCTGTCGGGTGTCTCAAAGTATTTCTGGCAGGTCTTTCCGCGATCGGGCTTGGGTACGGAGATCGCGATCGAGTCTGTATCTTCTCGCTGATCGCTGTACGGGCGTGGTGCTGGGAGGCGTTACCATCAGGGAGATTGCAGACAATCCCATTGGCTCCCTAGTCCGACAATCACTCGCACAACCCTGGGCGGCGGTACATTCCATGACCCCTGAACGCTGAACCAATGCCATGCTGGACCAATGGGCAGGCTCAGTAATCACCACGATCGTCTCCGCCGTGGTACGTCGATAGTCCAATTAGGCGCTCATAAAGATAAAGGCATCCCAGCGAACTGGAATGCCCATCAGTGCTAAAAAATTAGCGGTTCAGCTATTCAGGCATAAAGACACAGGACAGGGGTCTACTTCGCCTGAACGCGACCGTAGAAAATGCCCTTCACCTTAACATCAGCTGGTTCCTTACCGCCCATGTCTGTATCCGACGGTTGCTCCGCCACAAAGGTCCCAGCAAACTCACCCGTACCACTGTTCACCTTGGCTACTTGCATTGAGATGTGGCCATCCCCGATCACAAACCGCTTGATATTTTCCTTCGTCAACTCCGACTCATCAGCCTTGGGTGGCAACGCGACGGCACTGCTATAGCCCGCCGTCAGCCCCCGTGCCTTCGGATCAAGGAAGTTAGAAGTTCGGTAGGAAGGCACTTTGTAGTCACCTTCAAAATCCGTCGATCGGCTAATTCCTTCAGCGCTGTCTGCGGCACTGGCTACCAACTGCTTCACCGTGAAGAGGAAGGGATACTGCTCACCACCGGGCAACTGCACCGTAATGGGCTGGAAGTCAAAGCCCTCTTCTTCCGTAAACGTCAGTTGACCCGCACTGTTTACACTCAGCGACCCCCGGACTTGATCCAGCGTCGTCGTGTAGCGAGTCAGCGGCTTGCCAGCCACGTAGTCTGACTGCACCCGTTTACCCGATTCTTCTTCCTTGACAAAGTAGTTCGTCGGTTCCAGGCAGAGTTCAACAATTTCGTAGGACTTACCCGGCTCCAGCGGAATCGAGCCACGCCCGGTTTCCTCTAGTTGGGGACATTTGTTTGCCAACCCCGTCCCTCGGATATCATCGTAGGTTAAAGCACCTACCGTCGTTGCTGATGCTGGCCCCTCACTGCACGCGGTAAGCACCGATAAACATAGGGCAAGAAAAGCAATAATTAAAGCGCGATACCTCATAGTTTGCCTCGATTATAGTTTGCCTCGATCAATTGCTCAGTTTGACCAGCCTGTTGGCAATCGCTGGATGGTTCTTATGAATATTGACCGATCCCCCGCTAGCTCTGCGATGCCGTGGGCGTGTCGGGTCAACTACACTATCTTACCTGCCCCGGTATCCTTCGATGAGGTTGATTCATGGATGATCCCCAAGAGACTCAATACCAAACGCTACGATCGCAGGCGGATGACCTGCTCGACCAGCTTCGTTCCCTAGCCCAAACCTATGCGGATGACCCCCAAGCCCTGCTTATCCTCCTACGCCTGATCGAACAAACCCACGCCGAGATCCGGGAAGGTCTTTTCCAAGCCGCAATCCCCAACGATCGCCATGCCTTCCAAGCCTTGATGCGGGCGATCGAGACCTCTGGCGGGTGGCCCTATATCCCCCGGATGCGCCTGCAAGCCTTCCTTGCGGCTAGCGAAGCCCAAGACGCAACATCCCCACCGATCAACCTGGATCAGGAGGGCGATCGGACCTGAACTCAGGGGGGAAAGAACCCGATACAGGCGCGGGGACGACTGAAGTCGTCATTACAAACGGCGCGGATCAGGTTGAACGGCCAAAGCCGCATTGTTCGCCGTCACGAGTTTTAACCACGATCCCCCCTTGGCCAGCAAATGCGCTGGCTACACCCCAAAATCTAAAATCTAAAATCTAAAATCTAAAATCCAAAACCCTAGGAAAGTATTTGCCAAATTGCGTTCACTGCCTGCACAATCCCCAGAGCTTCCTGCCGACGAGCAGCGGCGGACGTTTCGCTGAGCAGAACAGTCACATGGCCCAGTTTGCGACCGGGACGGGTGATCGTTTTGCCATACCAGTGCAGCTTGGCGTTGGGTAGCTGTTGCAATTGGGTGGCGATCGCAGCGTATTTGTCGGCTAAGGGTCCCTGATCCAAGGCCCCCGACTCATAACCCAGCAAGTTCACCATGACCGCACCGGCTCCCGTGAGGGCGGGGTTTCCCAAGGGTAGGCCACACACGGCCCGCAGGTGTTGCTCAAACTGGGAAGTGTGACAGGCATCGATGCTGAAATGGCCCGAATTGTGGGTCCGGGGGGCAATCTCGTTGACCAGTATCCGGTGATCCGAGGTGAGGAATAGCTCAATGCCAAAAAGACCCACGGCCTGTAGATGGGTGAGCAGACGGATGGCGATCGCTTCAATTTCGGTCACGAGATCGGTGGGCAGATCCGCCGGGGCCAAGACCCATCGACACACCTGCTGGGCCTGGTAGGTCTCGACGATCGGGAAACACACCACCTCACCCGTGTGCGATCGCGCGGCAATCACGGCTAGCTCTCGTTCAAAGGGGATAAATTCCTCCAGTAACGGCTGGGGGTGCCAGGTATTACCGGCTGACCACTGCTGCAAATGGGCGGCCAAGTCCGGTGCATCCGACACAATCATTGTTCCTTGACCGTCATAGCCATGCCGCCGCGCCTTGAGGACAAGGGGAAAAGGCTGGGGAAGATCCTGCAACAGGGCGATCGCCGCCGGATTAAGGATCGAACCCGTGCGACCGGTGTCCGTTAGGTACGTTGCCGGTGCTTCGGTTAGGGCTTGAAATTGGGGCACCGGTAAGCCAAGGCTCTGTAAACACTGCCGCTGATCATACTTGTCCAGGAGCGGCGCTAGGCTAGCCAATCCGGGCCGGAAACAGACACCGCGATCGGCTAGGCGTGCCAAGGCGGCCAAATCCACAAACTCATTCTCAAACGTAATCACCGGCACGCGATCGGCCAGTTGTCCAGTTGCCATCGCATCATCCACCGCCGCCAGCACCACCCCATCGGCCTCAGCGACCGCCGGATCACTCATCTGGGGGGTTTGCACAATCACCTTAATCCCCAGCGATCGGGCCGCCTTGGCCAACATCCAGGCCAATTGCCCGCCCCCGATAACCCCGACCGCCTGTACTGGACTATTGACTGGACTATTGACCACAGATCCACCACTTCTCCTGATTCATCACCCCTCTAGCATAGTCCCCAGCCCACGGAGGCGTTACCAGGGGCAGCGTTACCAGGGACGGTGTTGCGAGAGGCAGGGGAAAGAGTTTTGAATTTTGAATTTTGAATTTTGAATTTTGAGTAGAATACGAAAGACGTAACTCCTGGGGATGTCATGAGCGAAGCGATCGTCGTCCTTGTCCTCTATGCCGCGATCGGCGGTTTCTATCTCCTTGTCCTACCGGCCTTGACGATGGTTTATCTGAAAGAACGCTGGTATGTGGCCAGTTCGATCGAGCGGGTCCTGATGTACTTCCTCGTCTTCCTTTGCTTTCCGGGCCTGCTTTTGCTAAGTCCCTTTGTGAACCTGCGCCCTGCCCGTCGGGAAATCGGGGTTTAACCCTGCCCATGCGACGCATTGACGCGATCGGAATCACCTTCGGGGTGTTTGTAGCGGGCGGTGTCCTCTACCTGATCCTGCAAGCCACTGGACTCGACAGTATTCAGGCAGGCATCTGGACCCAAGCTGCCCTCGTAGCCGGTCTCCTCGGCTGGCTAGGGACTTACCTGTTTCGGGTATTCACCCAGCAGATGACCTATAATCAGCAACTCAAAGACTACGAAGACGCGGTTTTGCAAAAACGCCTGGAAGAATTGACCCCAGAAGAACTCGCCGCCCTAGAAGCCCAATTACAAGCCGAAGAACAGGCGGAAGAAACCCCCTAACCCGCCTTTTCCCAAATCTAAAATTCAAAATCTAAAATCCCAACGACTCCGCCTCCCGATCGCATCGCACCATGACCGCCATTTCCCAACGGTTTGCCACCCTACGGCAACAACACCAGTGTGCCCTCATCCCCTTCATTACGGCTGGGGACCCGGATCTTGATACCACCGCCCAAGCCCTGCAACGCCTCGATCGCCACGGGGCCGATATGATCGAATTGGGGGTACCCTATTCCGATCCGTTGGCGGATGGTCCAGTCATCCAAGCAGCGGCAACTCGCGCCCTGCAACGGGGGACTCGCCTTGCGCAAGTTCTGGACGTGGTGCGATCGGTCCAGCCAACCCTGACGGCGCCGATCATCCTCTTTACCTATTACAATCCCATCCTGCATCGCGGTATTGCGGATTTTTTAACCCAGGTGGCCCAAGCGGGGGTTGCGGGCCTCGTGATTCCTGATCTGCCCGTGGAAGAGGCGGAACCATTGCTCCAAGCCGCCGAAGCTTTGGGGTTAGAAATTATTTTGCTGGTTGCACCCACCAGTCCCCTTCACCGAATTCAAACGATCACGGCCAAGTCCCACGGGTTTGTTTACCTCGTAAGTGTGACAGGGGTCACGGGGATGCGATCGGGCTTGCAAACCCATGTGCAGGATTTAATCCAAACCCTGCGCCAAACCACCGATAAGCCGATCGGGGTCGGCTTCGGCATTTCCCAACCCGATCACGCCAAACAGATCCGCGACTGGGGAGCGGATGCGGTGATTGTCGGCAGTGCCTTTGTCCAACGGCTGGCCACGGGTACCCCGGCAGAGGGACTAGACGCGATCGCGGACTTTTGCCAACGGCTGAAGGCGGCGATCGTTTGAGCGGGCGGGAAGCCCTTGCAACCAACCCAGTTGTGCTTCAAACAAACCCACTTCACCCGCCACCTGCACATCAGCCAGTGATAAGGTTTGCCCATCGGGACCGTGAAGGGTCTTGAACTGCTGAATGGTGCCGGTTTTACCGTGGCGCTGACTGCCGGGACAGTGAATTCTGACCCGATCGCCAATGGCCAGTACCATGTGCTTGACCAGTACTAGAGTACTTCTTCTAGTATACGATCATTCCCCGCTTGAGGGTGGGGGTGCAAGCGGGGCTGCCAGCCGCCAGAGGGCAAGGGGCAAGATCAGGGGTAGGGGCGATTGCGATTGAAAAAGTAACAAAGTCTTAATGAAATCGAGCATCCCCAGAAACCCGTCCCAGCGATCTGCTATGGTGGAGAAATAAGCAGGTTAAATATCATAGCAGTAAGTTTTCGATTTAACTACTGCCGCTGCTAAGACTGCCAATGCCAGTCGCCAGGGCTGCACAAGTTTTCCTGGGGCGGGGGAGTGCTAGTTTTCTGATGTGAGAGGAGTCGTGTGATGAAACAGTTGAGGCCTCTTGGATTGCTGGCCGTGCTCGGCGCGATCGGGTTAGCCGCAGGGGCAGCCTATGAGCTGCTCCGACAGGCGACGCAATTTCAAGCTGCGTCTGAAACCACATCCCAACCACAAACCCCTAGCCCACGCCTCCTGAATCCCGACGGCAATAGCATACCTAACAGTGGCAGTGGTCCAATGCCCCCCCTTTTTGTACCTCGTCGGGCGGATAACGCACCTCTAACCCGCGCTTCCCTAGACATGGCACCGCCGCCCGTTCCCGAACGTCTAGTGGCAGGGGCACCGCCCCCACCGACTTCTGTTGCGGTGGCCTTTCCGGTAACGCCAGTAGCCCCTCGGCGTACCCCAGCGATCGATCTCTCGGATACCGGACAGCCCTTACCCAACCTATCAGATCTGCCAACCCACACGGACTTGCCACAGCAGGTAGCCTCTGGACCAGGAGCAGGGCCTCAGGTACGGATTCAGCGGCGCGGAGAACCTACCCCCCTCGATCAGGCCGAGTTAGCGCAGCAGATGGGCGCTCCCCTATATATTGATCCCATCCCTACCGAAACCGTTCGTCGTCAGCCGCGCTACTACCCCAGCCTCAATGCGTTAGCCCCCTCTGGCTTTGGGGCGAATCGGGGAGATGTGTTTATCGGCGGTGCCTTGGTCAACCGGGAAGTAGGCCTAGGGACTCTAGGTCCCAATGCGGTGGTGGACTCGGATCGAGGTAAGGCGGGCGGCTCGGCGGCGATCGGGTTTGGCATCGGTAACGCTCAAACATTTGTGGGCTTAGAAACAACCTATAACCTGATTTCCCTTACCCCTTCCCGCTTTGCGGAAAACGGCAGTTTTGATTTCAAGCTCCACCGTAAACTCGGCCAATTATCCTCGATCGCCATTGGCCTAGAAAATGCCATTAACTATGGTCCCGAGGCGGGAGGAACGCCGTCTTCCCTCTATGGAGCGATCAGTACCGTAATCCCCTTAAAACCGAATAATCCGGATAATCCCATGATTTTGGGGTTGTCTGTTGGGGCG
>NZ_JBRCAD010000015.1:0-7890 GCF_053493415.1 Trichothermofontia sp.
CGCCCAGCGTAACGTCACCGCCGCCACCGCCATTTTGGCCGGTTTAGTATTGGAGAAGGCCGTCATTCAGCAAATCTTACGGGAGGAGATTGTGAAGGAATCCGTGATCTATCAAGACATCCTGAGCCAAGGGCTACAACAAGGTCTACAACAGGGTCTACAACAAGGGCTACAACAGGGTCTACAACAAGGGCTACAGCGGGAGAGGGCTTTGGTGCAGCGGCAGCTACAACGGCGGTTTGGGGATCTTGGCGCAGGTTTAGAGGGGCGGCTGCGATCGCTCTCGGCGGATCAGTTGGAAGCCCTAGGGGAGGCATTAATCGACTTTACGCAGCCGGAAGACATTGCCGCCTGGTTTGACCACAATACCTAACCCGCAGCAGGGCGATTTCCCGTTGGGGAGGCTCGCAAACGCGGAACAGTCATGGTTTAGGCGGGTTGGGCTTGCCGTTGCTGGCGGTACTCGCGCATGGACTGGATAAATTGCTCGAACAGGTAATCCGCATCGTGGGGACCGGGGCTGGCTTCCGGGTGATATTGCACCGAGAAGAAGGGGAGGGTTTTGTGGCGAAGGCCCGCGACGGTGCGATCGTTAAGATTAAGGTGAGTCACTTCAATGTCATCCGAAAGGCTTTCCGGGGTAATCGCAAAACCGTGGTTCTGGCTGGTGATCTCCACCTTGCGCTGTAGACCAGCAGGCTGGTTGAGGCCGCGATGGCCAAATTTGAGCTTGAAGGTTTGGGCACCGAGGGAACTGCCCAGGATTTGGTGGCCCAGGCAAATACCGAAGATGGGTTTTTGGGCTGCGAGGAGGGCTTGGGTCGTCGCAATCCCATCCGTCACGGCTGCCGGGTCCCCAGGACCATTGGAGAGGAAAATGCCATCGGGATCGTAGCTGAGGATCGTTTCGGCAGGGGTGTTCGCGGGGACAACAATGACGCGACAGCCGTAGCTGGCCAACCGACGCAGGATATTGCGCTTCACCCCAAAGTCGATCGCCACTACCCGCAGGGGATCATCGGTACTGGCCTGGGCACTGGGACTGAATTCCCAATGGCTAGCGGTGGGTTCGGTCCATTCGTAAATTTCCGGGGTGGTCACCTGGGGCACGAGGTTAAGACCGGCCATTGAGGGGGCGGCTTTGACCTGGGCTAGGAGTTCCTTGGGATCGAGGATCTCGGTGGAGATGCCGCCGTTGAGGGCACCGAAACTGCGGATTTTGCGGGTGAGGGCGCGGGTATCAATGCCGTAGATGCCAGGAATCTGGTGTTGCTTCAGGTAATCCGAGAGGGATTGGGTCGATCGCCAATTACTAGGCCGTGCCGCAATATTTTGAGCGATCGTGCCGCGTACTTGGGGATGGGCTGATTCTTCATCTTCAGGATTGACCCCTGTATTCCCCAACTCTGGGTAGGTAAAGGTAACAATCTGGCCGCAATAGCTGGGATCGGTAAGGACCTCCTGATAGCCCGTCATACCTGTGTTGAATACCACTTCCCCAATCACTGTGCCCGGTGCGCCAAAGGAGAAGCCTTCATAAACGGTCCCATCAGCCAAAACCAGAATTGCCGGAGTCGGGTCAGAAGCCATAATGTTTAGCCAACCGCAAGATCGAGGATTTATTATCGCACGGGATTCTGGGCAGGCAAGCAGGCTGTCGCCCGCATTATGTCAACAGGTGATCACAGGGTTTGCTAGCATGGAGGGGCACTGTTCCGCTCCGTGCCATGTTTTTTGCTCCGTTCCGTTCTTGGGCTGGACCTCGCTGCCTTTGGCTTGCCGTGGGGGCGATCGCGCTCATGGCCTGCGATCGCCTGACAACTGATCAGGTCAACCAGGATTTGCCCCCAACCTCCCCGCCTGCGATCGCGCAGCCTCTCCGCAGGAGAATCGCCACCAGTTCCCCAGCCACCAGTCCCCCACCTACGAATTCCCTGCCGGCAAGTTCTCCCTTGGTGCAACCGGAGTCCCCCCCTGGGGCAGCCCCCAATCCGGTCGGGACGGCTGATCCCTATGCGGAGGCGATCGCCAAGGCAACCAGCGCCTTGCGCCTGAGTCAATCCGCCGCTGCCCCATCGGACTGGCAATTGGTGGCCGATCGCTGGCAGGCGGCTGTTACCTGGTTAAAAGCCGTCCCCAACACCCATCCGCAATTTGCCCAAGTTGCCGCGAAGCTGGCAGACTATCAGCGTCAACAAACCCACGCCCAACAACAGGCCCAGCGTTCGCGCAGCGTCTCCACCGGAGAATCGCCCACCCCGCGATCGCCAGCGGTGGCCCTGCGGTCTAATGAACAGGGGACCTTGGTCCCGGTAGCCCCGCCCGGACGTGCCCAAGCCTCAGCCGCGACGATACCAGCGCGGGAAACACCCGCATCACCCAACAGCATCCAGGTGCCGATTAAACGTCGCGAAGGCGGCACACCCGTGATTGAGGTAGTGTTCAATGGGCGCTACCAGTTTGAGATGATTGTCGATACGGGAGCGAGCGGCACCGTCATTACCCAGGACATGGCCCGGATGTTAGGCGTTGTGCCCCAACACACGGCCACCGTGAATACCGCCACAGCCGCCAATGTGCAAATGCCCGTCGGGGTTGTGGACTCGATCGCGGTTGGGGGGCGGGTAATCCGGCAAGTGCCCGTCGCGATCGCGAGTCCTGCCTTAGCGATCGGCCTGTTGGGACAAGACTTCTTTGCTGACCATGATCTCGTGATCCGGGAGTCCGTAATCGAGTTCCATGCCCGGAGTGGGTAGGGTCAGTATTGGGCGCGGGGAGTTTTGAATTTTGAATGTTGAATTTTGAATTGTTTAGCCTTTCAGGCAATCCAAAAATTGAGGAGAAACCCCATGTTGATGGTTCGTTGGCGGCGGGTCCTGGCCCCCTTGTTTTTAAGTTTGTTGCTGTTGGTGACGGCCTGTGGTCCGGCGGAGCCGCCGTCGCCCTATGCCCAGGTGCAGGAGGAAACGAGTCAGCGGGGGGCTGCGCCAGCCGTTGCGCCCGAGGCGACCCAGGGGGGCGAATTCAACCGCTTTTTCCCGAAGTCGGCGGATGGCTATCAGGTGGTCCCGGCTCAGGAGAAAAAAGGATTTGCGGAATATAAGCTGAAACGGGAGGGTAAGGATGTCGCCATGCTGGCGATTAACGATACGACGGGAACGGGGGCAGCCGCTAAGTTCCAGCAGAGTACGGAAAAAATTGGCGGCTATCCAGCCGTAGACCAGGGCACCCAGACGACGGCGGTATTGGTGGGCGATCGCTATCAGGTGAAGGTATTGTCCCGTGATGATGCCTTTACCCGCGCCGATCGCGTGATTTGGCTAGAAAAGTTTGACCTTAACGGTTTAGCCGGTTTGCAATAGAGGAGTAGCAGCGTGAGTAAAGCGATTTATGAATTAGTGGATGACCTGCCCACCGGGGGGCTGACGGTCATGGCCCTGAAGGCGTTGGATTTTGTGATTCCGGGCCAATGGCAGAACCTGGTTGGGTTTGACAACACGATTCGGACGGTGACGCGGGAAACTGATCCGGCTCTGGTTAAACAAATTGGGGAGCGGGCCGTCACCCTGTTCAATGACAAGTCCCAAGGTTACCAGCGGGCACTGTGGCTCTACGAAACCGTGGATTCGGCATCGGGTCTCCTGGGGACTGCGGCCTTGGCGAATCGGATTGGGCAGGATACGTTCCTCGGTTTTTTGCAAAACTTCACCCCTAAACCGGAGAAGGCTCAAAGTATTGATCTGGGAGTCAAGCTGGTAACGGAAATTGTCGCCTTTTGCCAGATCAATGGCATTCCGGGGGATAGTGTGGGGGATTTTCTCGCCGCGATCGCGGACTACAGCGGTGAGTCCCTGATGCGCATGGCGGCCTTGGTTTGCTTTGACGGCATCATTCCCCTCGGCCCCACCTTTGCGGAACAAGCCCTGAATACCCTAACGGGTACCAGTCCCACGGAATTGGAGAGCAACCAGACCTTTAAGGGGGTGAAGGATCTGATCCCCGGCAACAATCCGGCGGGGAAATTGGGCTTCATTACCGAAAGCTTTGGGGCCACGCGGGGCTGGATGGAAACCTTTGTCTCGTCCCACGGCATCACCCGTGACAAGTTGCTCGGTAACCTACGCAGCGTGGTTGAGTTCACCGATGACAAGGCGGACTATGTGGGGGCATTGCTGGATATGAATGTGAAGTACTACCGCCATACGGGCATCCAAACCCTAGCCCGTCGCCTTGTGGAACGGGCGGTTGCGGAAATTTAACCCTTAGGTGGGATAGGGGTTCCGGTTATTGTTGGTGGGATAGCTGCCGCGATGTTACGGCTCAGGTAGCCGTCGCGGCGGTTGCTAGTTTGTGGGATAGCCGTCGCGGCTGTTACTGGGTGGACATGGGCCGGCAGGATGCCTACCCCACGGTTGATTTGTTCGCTGAAATATCCAACTGCGCCCCCCCTAACCCTAGGCAAGGCCCGATCGCCGAACTAGACTGATACGATTGAGTCAGAATTAGGGACGCTGTTCATGAACGCAGGACGTAGCCCAAGCCAGTTAATGCAACCTGCTACCTACCGGATTCTTGATGCCAACCTGGATCGGGCACGGGAGGGCTTACGCATTATTGAAGAGTGGTGTCGCTTTGGTCTGAACCAATCCCAGTTAACGGAAGAGTGCAAACAACTGCGGCAGGAACTCGGCCAGTGGCATCGCCCCGAAATGCGGGCCTCTCGCAATACGCCGGATGATCCGGGGACGGAGTTGACCCACACCCACGAACGTCAGCGATCGGATCTTGCCCAGGTGTTATCCGTCAATCTGGCACGGGTGCAGGAAGCCCTGCGGGTGTTGGAGGAGTACAGCAAACTCTACGACACCCAGATGAGTGAAGCCTGTAAGCAAATCCGCTATCGGGTTTACACCCTGGAAAGTAAGTTACTGACCTACGATCGCCGTCAGAAGCTCGAAAGTGCGGCCCTGTACCTGATCACCACTGACTCGGATAACCTGTTTGCGATCGTCGAGGGTGCCTTGCGGGGGGGCGTGACGCTGCTCCAGTACCGGGATAAGGAGGCGGATGATCTCACGCGGTTGGAGCGGGCGGAACGGTTGCGCCAACTCTGCCACCACTACGGTGCCCTGTTTATCATGAACGATCGCATTGATCTGGCCCTAGCGGTCAATGCGGATGGCGTACACTTGGGGCAACGGGATGTCCCGATCGCCTTTGCGCGGCAGCTTTTGGGACCCCATCGGATTATTGGGCGATCGACCAGCAATCCCCAGGAAATGGAACGGGCGGTGCAAGAAGGAGCCGATTATATTGGTGTGGGTCCTGTGTTTGCGACACCGACTAAGCCCAATAAGGCCCCGGCGGGTTTGGAATATGTCCGTTATGCCGTGGAAAATGCGCCGATTCCCTGGTTCGCGATCGGGGGGATTGATGCCGAGTCCCTCGGTGAGGTGCTGCTGGCCCGTGCGGAGCGGGTGGCGGTGGTGCGGGCCATCATGGAAGCTGATCAGCCAACGCTGATTACCCAATATTTCCTGTCCCAGTTAACCCAAGCTCGGAAATTGCGCTCCCTGGAGGCCGCCAAGGCGTGAAGCCCTTCCCCAAGGATTACCCCAGGTTTTGGGTCGGGGCGGGTTACCCCCAAATCTGGGCAGAATACCCCCGATCGCGATCAACCCGCCTAGGCTTTCTGCTTTTTCTATGTTTTGTGTTTTTTTTGCGCGTTTTAACGATTACCGATGTCTTCAGCTTCTGCGCCTGAATCCTGGATTACTCTCCAGGTTAATGGGGAACCGAAAACCTGTGCTCCCCAAACGGCCTTGCCTGACTTTCTGGCCCAACTGGGTCTAAACCCCCGTCTGATTGCGGTGGAATATAACGGTGAAATCCTCCATCGCCAATTTTGGCCAACAACCGTGATGCAGGCGGGCGATCGCTTGGAAATTGTGACGATCGTAGGGGGGGGATAGGAGAGAGGAGAGAGGAGAGAGGAGATTAGACGGCACCGGAGTTTTTCTGGAAGATGATCCAAATCGTTTTAAGAATTAGTTGGCAGTCATACCAGAGGCTCCAATTTTCTTGATAACGCAGATCTAGGGCAATAATGTCTTCAAAATTGCGGACTTGGGAGCGGCCATTTACCTGCCATTCACCCGTCATGCCTGGTTTGACATCCAACCGTTGCCACTGGGGAATTTCATAGATACCAACCTCCTGAGGGGTAGGCGGGCGCGTGCCGACTAGGCTCATTTCTCCCCGCAGGACGTTCCAGAATTGGGGCAATTCATCTAAACTGGTGCGCCGGAGAAAACGACCCACACGGGTAACACGGGGATCATTCTGATTTTTAAAAATGGCTCCGGAGGCTTCGTTGGGAATGTCGGCTTTAAGGGCTTCAGCGTTGATGACCATTGAGCGAAACTTCCACATCCGAAAGGGCTTCCCCGTTAATCCTAAGCGGATTTGCCCGAAGAAAATTGGACCAGGACTTTCCCAACGGATGGCCAGCGCAATGAAGGGAAGCAATAGGCCCGTAATCCATAGCCCCACGATCGCGCCACTAATATCCATCAACCGTTTCCATCGCGATCGCACGGAAGGATGGGTGGCCGATAGGGGATCTTCGGCATTCATCAAGTCAGCAGTCACGATCGCAGTTGTCCGATCGTCAATTTGAAAAAACTGGAATAGGCCACTGACCTTCAAGACGGTTTTCGGCTGATCATTTAAGCTCCACAGAATGGTTTCAATATTGTTTTGTACCTGGGACAAGCTGACGATGCGGACTAACACGCCGACCCCACTACTATCCATAAAAACTGTGCGTCCCATATCCAGAATTAGCCGCTTTGGTAGGGGAGACTGGCGACACAGGGTTTCCCAGCATTGTTTAAACGGGACAACAACCTGCACCGTTAGCCGAGGTGGGGTCTGAATGAGGTATACGTCACCCACAACCGTCACAGGGAAAAGTTCATTAGGGGCAGGAAAAGACATGGTGTCATTGACTGAGGAGGGTGTCTTTGGAGATCATATTTGTTATCATGGGTAAATTTTTTTTATCGTTTTTCACACTCACCTTCCTATCCTTATTATTATACAGGGACAGAGATCGGGGGGTGGGGCTACTCTAAACGGGGCTGGCATCTTACCCCGGCACTAGCAACAGCCAGTAAGTTACGAATTATGAACTGGGACGAAATTCTCGATAGCTTATTGCCAAATGAAAGCAATGAATCGCTGATTGTCAAGGAATTTGCCTTTCCCCTATTAACAGCCCTAGGGTTTAGCTCCTCAGAAATCATTCCTGAGTTCAGCACAGGAAATGGCAGCGTAGACTGTGCTGCGCGGCGAAATGTCGATGGCGAGCCAGAGTTCATGCACGACAAGCTCAATCCAGAGGTCTTGTTGGAAGCTAAGGCTAGGGCTAACAGTAGTGGTACTAAAATTAATTTACAGGATCAGTTTCCTGGTCTACCGGAAGGAACTCCCCAATATCTCCAGGCGCGTAAGCAATTACATAAATATCTCATGGGCAAGAATTGTGCGAGAACCCAATGGGGCATTATTACGAATGCCAGCCATGTGCAATTATTACGTCGGCATGGCAAAGTAGTGGTACCGACGACTCGCACTCTGGCCATAGATAAGAATAATATTCGCAGTATTATTCAGCGGTTTAAGCAGCACCTAGAGCGATCGCCCAGAGCTTTAACCATTTGTGTCTACAACAATAAAGGTGGTGTGGGCCAGAAGTGTTGAAAGTTAGGTTAAGCGATGGAAAAAAGGGACAGAATGCAGTATTCTGTCCTCTAACAAATAAAAAATGATGTTCTATGATAGCCTCATTCCCGAAGCTTGTCAAATTGATCTTGAAGCAGCTTTGTC
>NZ_JBRCAD010000016.1:0-21433 GCF_053493415.1 Trichothermofontia sp.
GCCGCCCAGCGCCAGATAGGCACAGGGGAACAGCAGCAAACCCGACCAGCCCACGAAGACGAATCTGTCGCGCTTTAGCCAATCATCGAGAACGTCGAACCATCCCCGACTGGCGCTCGCACGACCCACTGCAATGGTCATTGCGCTTATCTCCAGGGTTTATATATAACGACAAGCGGTCACTCTGCTGAGCCAAGGCTCGATCGGTCACCCGCCGCGATCGCCACAGGCAAGTAGCAGCAAAGGTACCTATTTATGAGCAGAGTTTACTTTTCTTTACTTTAGGCAGTATAGCAAACTCTTCTGGATTCTCAGGGGTTAGGGGCAAATTCTCACGGCGAAGCTTCCAGAATTTTTAAGCCCTTACCGAGGGGAAATGGGGGGTGGGGGGATTGTCTGTGGGACAAAGCAGCGTGTTTACTGACAGGTGGTTCGCCAAGGCAGCTTGAGTCATGATGCAGTTGTTCCCGTTGTCCCCTTCCCCGTTAGGGTTAATGGCCCCACCCTATTTCGCCTTGCATATTCCCGATGGGTTCCTGAATCCCCCGGTGATGCTGGTTACTTGGGTCGTTGCGATCGCCCTCATTACCGTGTGTCTGCGCCAGGTCAAGGCCGACTATCAGGATCGGATTGTGCCCTTGATGGGCGTTTGTGCCGCCTTTATCTTTGCTGCCCAAATGATCAACTTTCCGATCCCAGGCGGCACCTCTGGGCATTTACTGGGGGGCACCCTCGCGGGCGTGCTGCTGGGGCCTTGGGCCGGATCGCTGGTGATGACGGCGGTGTTTATTGTCCAGGCGGTCATCTTCCAGGATGGCGGCATTCTGGTGATGGGGGCCAATATCTTTAACATGGGCCTAATTGGCACCTTTTTCGGCTACTACGTGTTTCAAACAATCCGCCGAGCCATTGGGCAAAATAAACTGGCTGGCATGGTCATTGGCAGCGCGATCGCGGCCTGGGCCAGTGTGGTGGTTGCCGCCGTCGTTTGTGCCCTCCAGTTGGGCCTATCGGGAACCGTCCCCGTCTCCGTCGCGCTGATTGCAATGGTGGGTTGGCACGTCGTGATTGGCATCGGTGAGGCGATCATTACCGCGATCGCCGTTACCTTCATCTGGCGCACCCGTCCCGACCTGTTCTATCGCCCCCCCCGCAAAGCCGCTGCCTTAGCCCATAGTGGCGTAGTGGAATAGCCCAATAATTCAAAATTCAAAATTCAAAACTACTCCCCACTCTCTACTCTCTACTCCCTATGACCCCCTCCCCCCATCGCTCCCTGCCCAATCGTCTGCTCATCGGCACAGGCTTAGGCATTGCCCTGATCATTGCGGTGCTGCTTTCCCCCTTTGCGAGCCAACATCCCGATGGCCTCGATCGCGTGGCCCAGGATTTGGAATTTGAGCATCGGGCCAGTGAGGAGCCAGCCGCGCAAAAGTTACCCTTCTACCGTTTGTTTGATGAGTACGCCCTGCGGGGGGTACCGGAAGCGGTGGCTACACCCTTAGCGGGTCTGCTGGGCACCCTGGCGGCCTTTGGGTTGGCTTGGGGGATCGGGAAATTGGTGACCCGGCCTGCGTCTGGGGTGGGGGAAGGCAGTGGGGAGGTGGCTCCACCCGAAGACCTAGGGCAGGATTAGCCAGCCGATGGTGCTGTTACATATTCCGGTTATTCGGCTAGATGTCGATCGCCAACGGTTCACGGTTTGGCACGCCCTCACGCCGCCGACCCGCATGTTGTGCGTGTTACTGATGTTATTGGCGATCGCCCTGACCCCCAATGGCCATTGGGCAACTTGGGCGGTCTATGGAGCCGGTATTGTCGCCGTGTTAGGGCTGAGTCAGGTGACTTGGCGGGTGCTGCTGAGACGGCTGGTGGTTGAGTCTGCCTTTGTGGGTGTGGTGTTGCTGGGGACCCTATTTCGTCCGGAGGGGGCGGTGCTGTGGCAGTGGGGACCGTTGCAGGTCACGACCGTAGGCATCTTGGTGCTGGCCAGTGTGTCGATTAAGGCGTTGCTCTCGCTGCTGTTGCTCAATCTGCTGACCTTAACAACCTCGGTGCCGGACTTGCTGCAAGCTTTGTTGGTGCTGAGGGTACCGCCGCTGCTGGTGGCGATTTTGGCATCGATGTACCGATATCTGGAAGTGCTGATAGCGGAGTTTGCCGCGATGAAACGGGCTGCGATCGCCCGTAACCTGATGGGCCAACGTCGCTGGCAACGGTTAGTGATTGGTAATATGATTGGGGCTTTGTTTATCCGCACCTTCGATCGCGGCGAACGGATTCATCAAGCCATGCTCGCACGGGGCTATCAGGGATTAACGCCTGGGGTTACCCAACCCATTGTGAGTGGGCGGCGGGATATTCTGGCCCTCACCGTGACGCTGTTGCTGGCCTGGTGCGGACAGGCCATCTATCTGGATTTCTAGCTAGGATGCAATATTCGGGGTAGCTGTAGTCTGAGTCGTCCATGCACCACAATTCGATTTCGATCCAAAATCTCAGCTTTACCTATCCCGATGGGACGCAGGCGTTGCGACAAATCACGCTCCACATTCGGGCGACAGAGCGAGTGGCGTTGGTGGGAGCCAATGGTTCAGGGAAATCGACCCTATTGCAACACCTCAATGGGATTTTGCCGCACCAGACGGGCACGATCGTCATCGGCCAATATCCGATGCAGCCGGACAATATTAAGGCGATTCGGAATTTTGTCGGTTTGGTGTTTCAAAATCCGGATGATCAATTGTTTATGCCCACAGTGCAGGAAGATGTCTGCTTTGGTCCCTTGAACCAGAATATTCAGGGCGAAGCATTACACGATCGCTATCACCAGGCCATGAGGGCCGTAGCCCTTGATCCGCACCACTATGGTGATCGCCATCCCAATCATCTGTCGGGCGGGGAGAAAAAACGGGTGGCGATCGCGGGGGTTCTCGCGATGCAACCACAAGTTCTGGTGTTTGACGAACCCTCGGCCCAGCTTGATCCGCGATCGCGCCGCCAGTTGATTGATCTCTTGCGCAACTTGCCGCTGACCCAGTTAATTGCGACCCATGATCTGGACCTAGCGCTGGAACTCTGCGATCGCACGATCGTCCTCCATCAGGGCGAAATAGTGCGAGATGCCCCCACGGCTGAGGTACTCTCAGACACCGAGTTTTTAGAGCAGCATTGCTTGGAATCCCCCGCCAGTTATCGCCGTCCCTACTGTTTATTGGCCGATCGACCTAGCTGCCCCCAACCTCACCCCCGGCATCTTGTCCCCTATTCCTAGGACTGACCTATTCCCCTAGGACCTAAGAGCTGCCCACAAGTCCTGTCAAGGGCGAACTAGCACTGGCGTAGGCTTTCACCGGAATCCGTCCCGCCCGATAGGCTAACCGTCCTGCCTCCGTGGCTAGCTTCATCGCCTGGGCCATTTGGGCTGGCGCTTGGGCCTGGGCGATCGCGGTATTAATCAGCAACGCATCGGCCCCCAACTCCATCGCCTGGGCGGCTTCACTGGGTACCCCAATCCCAGCATCCACGACCACGGGTACCTGGGCATTCTCAATAATGATCTGGATATTGGCGGCGTTTTTCAGCCCTTGGCCGGAGCCGATCGGGGACCCCAGGGGCATCACCGTGGCACACCCCACCTCCTCCAATCGTTTCGCCAGGAGCGGATCGGCGTTGATGTAGGGCAGGACTGCAAACCCTTCCTTCACCAGTTGCTCGGCTGCCGTTAGGGTGCCGATCGGGTCCGGTAGTAAATAGCGGGTATCCGGGATCACTTCCAGTTTGATGAAGTTATTTTCCTCTTGGCCCAAGAGTTTCGCCATTTCGCGCCCCAAACGGGCCACCCGAATCGCCTCTTCAGCGGTCTGACAACCAGCGGTATTGGGTAGCATCCAAATCTTCTGCCAATCGATCGCTTCGGCTAACCCCTCATGCCCCGGCGCATTGGTCTGAACCCGCCGCACCGCTACGGTTACCATTTCGCAGCCGCTCGCGTCAATGCTGGCCTGCATTTCCCCAAAGTTGCGGTATTTCCCCGTGCCCGTAATCAGGCGTGATTGGAAGGAACGTCCCGCGATCGTCAATGTATCGGTGGTGGTCGGTGTACTGATAGTGTTTAACGTTTGCATTCCCATGAACCTTAGTCGTGTCTGCGGGGCCACGATCGTACCCCGCGCCTTACTATTGTGCCGTGATTCTCCCCCTGCCGTGAAGCAGTGGGCGGGCAGGGGGATGCCGATGGGATCAGGCGGTAAACACCACCGCTGCCGCCAGTGCCGCTGCTTAGGTCCTTGGCTGGCGTGTCTGAGCTTGCTCCTCCCGTAAATCCTGCAAGCGGGACATGGTGACCCCCACCATCAACCACAGGAAGCCAATACTCATTCCCGCAATCACATCCGACGGCCAGTGGACACCCAAATATAACCGACTGAAGCTGATTAACCCCACCAGGACCAGCGCGGCCCCATAGAACCAGCGTTGGTATTTAGGGAAGTGTCGCCCCAGCAGGTAGGCAATCATCCCATAGAGCACCGTAGAACCCAGGGCATGACCACTGGGGAAGCTATAGCTGGTTTCGGTGATCAGGGTCGGCCAGAGGTCAGGACGCAATCGCATAAACAAGGGCTTGAGGCTGAAATTCATCACTAAGGCGCCCAGGAAGGCGGTCAGACAGGTCCATACCTGCCGCTGCTCCTGGCGTCCCCAAAGAATTCCTAAAACCAACAGGGCAGTGGGGAGCACCACTTCCGCATTTCCCAAGCGCGTGATGCCTAACATAATCTGATCAAGGGCGGGGTTGGCCCAGCTATGGATACGCATCAGCAGGCTGAAATCAAAGTCAGCGATCGTCTGCCACCAGAAGAAGCCCGTGGCTAACCGCCCCAACACCCAGAGGGCAATGAAGCAACCGATCAACCCCGTCGCTCCGATCGCGACAATCATGGCCGTCAGGCTGGGGGAGACGCGCTGCACCCACAGCATGGCCAATTTCTCTAGAGGAGAGGGTTTAATTTGGGGTGGGGCTAGGACCGTTAGGCGACCGGGTAAGCACTCGACGGTGATCGGGGTCGTCCCAACCATCTCGCCATCGACCACCACCTTCTGCGCGGGGGTGGCGGTGATGGTGAGCTGGCGGCTACGAAAATGGTAAATGCGTGAATCATCCACCCGGGTGCTGGCGAGGGCTGCTCCGTAAATTGCCAGCAGGGACTTGGCAACCCGCAATTTATTGAGGATCGTGGGGCGGGGTTCCTGCTCACCGGTCAGGACGGTCACATCCAACAGGCCATCATCAAAGATCACCTGGCCGACCCCTTGGGCCAGGACGGAGGTAGGTGGGGCGGCATTGGCGATGGTAATGGCCCCGGCCCGAAATTGATAGCTGCGATCGCCCACATCTAAGCGCGTGTGGAAAAGTTGTTGTTCACCCAACTGTTGCCAACCAGCCATCAGGTAAGCCAGGACCCCCCATTGATCCTTCAGTTCGCGATCGGCCTTTTCGACGGCTTCTGCTTCAAACCCAACCCCCGTTAGCAGAATCATCAGACGACCATTGCAGCGGGCCACATCCACGATCCGCATAGTACCCGCCAGGATCAAGTCACAGGCAGCCTTTGGGGTAGTCGGAATGCCCAAAGCCACCGAAAAGGCATTGGCCGTCCCCCTGGGAATGATGCCCAAGGGGATGCCTGTCCCCAACAGGACATCGGCTACGGCGGAGACCGTCCCATCCCCCCCAGAGGCAATGATTAAGTCCGGTTGTGCGGCGATCGCCCGCTGGGCCAACTCATTCGCATCCACTTCACGGGTGGTGAAATGAATGGATAGGTTCATCAAGGGGGCTAGGGTTTGGCGAATGATCAGTAAATCTTCGGTGGGGTCACGCTGACCAGCAACGGGATTGAAGATCAGGTGCGCAACCCGCAGTTGCATAAACATATTGAGGACAGCGGTGGCCGTCGCGGGATTAAAGGCGAGGGGAAGATCGTATTCACTGCACAGGGCCGAGAGGGTTTGAATATCCGGTAAGGCAGGATCGGCATGGACCGGATCAATGAAGAAGATCAGGGCCATGAGGTTACCGGCGGCGATCGCCTGGGCGAGGGATTGGGTGATGGCCTCGGTGGGTTGAGTCGGCAGGCCCGGTGCAACGGTTAGGGAGGTGGCACGGTTGATCAGGTCTGCGATCGGGGGGATAGACACCAGGGGATAGCGGGCTAGTACGGGAGCATGGTGTTGCACCCAAGCCACAAGGCTCTGCTGTTGGGTCTGGTTCGCAATCAGGACGATCGGCATGGGATCAGCGTATGCTTTTTGCATCAGGATACCAGACTGCCCCTGCGCCACTGGCCTATGATGCCCACCGACTCCCCTCAGGCCCCCCTATGGTTTATTGCTCTGTTGCCGCCCGCCGACCTAACCCAGCAAATTACGGAAATTAAGCAGAACTTTTGCGATCGTTACCACAGTCGTGCGGCCCTGAAGTCGCCGCCCCATATCACGCTCTACCCACCCTTTGCGTGGCCCGTTGCCACGATCGCCCAGGTACGGTCAACCCTGCAAACCTTTGCCCAAAGCCGGTCAGCCTTCCCAATCCAACTCAAGGGATATGGGGCTTTCCCGCCCCGCGTGATTTATATCCAGGTGGAACCCACCCTGGCGCTGATCCAAATCCACCGGGACTTACGACACACGCTAGGCAGTACTTTGAATCTGCGGAATCCCAAGGAAGCCCAACGCCCCTACCACCCCCACCTCACTATTGCCTTCCGGGATCTGAGCCGCTCCCATTTCCAGCAGGCATGGCCAGCCTACCGCGATCGCCCTTTTCAGGCCGAATTTGATGCCACACACCTGACGTTGCTCTACCACAACCGACAGCGCTGGCTGTGCGATCGGGCGTTCCCCTTCCAGCCAGTGGCCCCACTTGAAACGTCAACCCCCTGTGATGAGGGGAGCTTATTGAGCTAAAAAAGCCAGCTATGATGGACGATAAATCTAATTGTATTTAATAATCAAACGAAACTTAACGTGCTTTTTTATCTGGTTGCTTGGATACTCCTGTTCTTCGTTTGCATCGTGATTGGCACAGCCGTTCTCAATCTGATGGCGGCTGACTGTTACGATCGACCCAGCGATCGCGCCATTATTTCAATCTGGTTAGGCTTAGTCATTCTGGCGATCGCCCTACTGGGGATTTCCTTGATCCTGCCCCTATCCCCGATCGTGGGTCTCGGCACCGTTCTGCTGCTCGTTGGTTTCTCGCTGAGGTGGCGTTCTGTTCGGTTAGAATTGGCGGCCTATTATGCAGCCCGATCGCGCGAGTCACTGTATGCTGTCGGGTTGATCGCGATCGGCGTGGCTGCCTTTTCAACCCGTGAAATTGCCTGGTTTGATACGGGACTCTACCACTATGGCCTGATTCAGTGGCTATCTGAGTTTGGCACTGTCCCTGGAATTGGTTTAATCAACGCTCGCTTTGGGTTTACTTCGTCCTGGTTTGCCCTACTGGCTCCCTTTGATGGGGGATGGCTGACGGCACATACCAGCGCCGTGGCTAATAGTTTTATCTTCGTTCTCGCCATTTGGCAACTATTAACCCGCTTGCAAGCTAGTTGCCAAGCAGGGGCAAGACTTGCCGATCGTTTTATTGCGATTTTCCTACTCATAACCTTACCGATCGCCTTTGTCATTAAGTTTCCCTGGCTCATGACTGTTTCAACAGCCCCAGATTTTCCCCTGATCTTGCTGGTTGGAATTGTCAGTTGGGCAATCTTACTGATTACTCATCAATCTGATTCTGATAATCAAGAAATATCTAAAAATGAGCAAAGTGAACAATTATTTAATGTGCGTTTAGTTCCACTAACTCTAGCCGCAGGTGCAATGTCAATAAAACTGAATGGAGTGGTATTAGTACCAATCGTCGGCTTATTTTATCTGGTCGTAGGTCGGCTGAACTGGCAACGTGTCACGATCGCCCTAGGGTTGTCTTTCTTATTACTAATACCCATGTTTATATTTGGCTATATTGTGATTGGATTTCCCCTATTTCCGTTGACACTATTCAGGATAAATTTTCCCTGGACTATTAAGGAAGATTTTGCCAAAAATCTAGCTGCTATCCCCAATCCTTGGGTGCCTGAAGAAGAAGCTCTGTCTCTCCTAGAACGCATCCGAGAATGGCTAGTCAATATGTCAACGCAATGGCTATTTTTTGAAAAACTCAATATTCTGATTCCGGTGCTACTGCTGGTTTCAATCATGGCTGGCATACAAATTCTGCAAAGATTTCGTCAACGAAAATTTGCCGGTAGTATTTGGTTATTACTGATTGGCGGTACCGGAGCGATCCTGGTCATGTCTAAATCTCCCTTGATGCGGCATGGCCTTGGCTATTTTGCACTTTTACCAGCCTATTTACTGGCTACTCAATGGCCACCCTTTCTTAATGATTTTTATGCCAGCAGACTAAATATAAACGCTCACAGTTTGAACCGATTATTATCCCTAGGGCTTTTAGCTGCGCTGACCTGTAGCATCGCCATCTTCGTCACGATCGGACATTGGCAATACCTATTGCTACCCGCCCGATTACCCAGGGAAGCCCTCCAACAAGCGCAAATTAACGATGTGATTTACTATCACCCTCCCGAATCGGCAAGGTGTTGGGCTGGGCCTCTTCCTTGTTCTCCGGGGCCCATTCAGCACGATATTAAATTACGCGATCCCGATCTGGGCATTGGGGGAGGCTTTGTCTATCGAGAGTGGCCCTAGGCGATGGGGCTAAATTTCCTGAAGATCCTCTGGATAATTACAGTTTCTCAGCATTTCAGGATTAACTGCATGGACTTGATCAATCGCCTGGACCGATCGCGTCGCTAACCATTGCTGGAATGATCTCCCCCCCTGGGCAATAAATTGCTGAAGATCGGCTAAACACGTGCGGCGGTAAAAACCACATAAGGGTTCCCATCCCTTCGGATGCCGAGGGAGCAACGCGATCGTGTCTGGGGGGACGGTGGGCAATTGCGCTATCCAGCTTTGGAGGACCGATGCCTGAAGATGCGGCAGATCGCAGGCCAGCAAGAGCACCCAATCCTGTTGCACCTGGGCTAGCCCTTGCGCAAACCCCACCAGCGGGCCGGGGGGATCGGCCCCAGGGGCAATCGCTTCCTGAACAGTCTGGCACCGGGGCGGCAGCAACGGCTGGTATTGGGCCGATCGCGGGCTGACGACATAGACTACCGCACAGCATTGGCTGGCCACCTCACAAACCCGCCGCAACAGGGGTTTACCCCCTATTTCAATCAGGGCCTTATCCCGGCCCATGCGGGTACTGTCTCCCCCTGCCAGGACGATCGCGGCGGTTGCCACCCTGGGCTGCCTGAGTCTTGCGAGCATGATTTTAATTTTGGTAAAAATGACTATAATTAGATCAGCTAAATAAGTTTCTTGCAACCAGAAGTACTCCCTGTGTTTACAACCCTTCGCGATCGTCCCGTCGCTCCCCCCAGCCGTCCGGTGGACCTGTTTACGGCGGTGCAGGCTCTTAAGCAGGAATTAAATGCGGTCATCCTGGCCCACTATTACCAGGACCCAGATATTCAGGATATTGCCGATTATATTGGCGATTCCTTAGGGCTGGCACGGCAGGCGGCCAGTACGAATGCGGATGTCATCGTCTTCGCCGGGGTACATTTCATGGCCGAAACGGCGAAGATCCTCAACCCTGACAAGCTGGTGCTGTTGCCGGATTTGGCGGCGGGTTGTTCCTTAGCCGATAGTTGTCCCCCCGCTGCGTTTGCCCAATTTAAGGCAGCGCACCCCGATCATTTGGTAATTTCCTACATTAATTGTTCGGCAGCCATTAAGGCCCTCAGCGACATCATCTGTACCAGTTCCAATGCGGTTGAGATTGTGCGCCAGCTCCCCGCTGACCAGCCAATCATCTTTGCGCCGGATCAAAATCTGGGACGGTATGTCATGCAGCAAACCGGGCGGGAGTTGGTGCTCTGGCAGGGAAGTTGCATTGTCCATGAGAATTTCTCGGAGCGGAAGCTCGTGGAACTGAAGGTACAGTACCCGGACGCGGCAGTTTTGGCCCATCCCGAATGTGAAGCTGCGGTTTTGCGCCATGCGGACTACATTGGCTCAACGACAGCCCTGCTCAAGTACAGCCAACGCAGCGATCGCTCGACCTTTATTGTGGCTACGGAACCCGGCATTATCCACCAGATGCAGCGATCGGCCCCCAGCAAGCAATTTATTGCCGCCCCCCCAATGGGCAACTGTGCCTGCAATGAGTGTCCCTATATGCGCCTGAATACCCTGGAGAAACTCTACGACTGCATGAAAAACCGCCAACCTGAAATTACCTTGGCCGAGGATATCCGCCTAGCTGCCCTGCGCCCAATTCAACGCATGTTAGCCATGAGTCAGTGAGGGGACGTTGACGACCGGATCAGGGAGAGGAGGCCGCAGGATGAGGTAGGCCAAGGGACCCAGGAGCGGCACCCCACTCACTAGCCAGAACAAGCGCGGTTGGTAGAACTGACGGCGGGCCATGTCGTCAGGCACGATCGCGGGAAACAAGAGGGTTAGCAGACAAAAGTCGAGGCTCATGACATGGATAAAGCGGTTAGTTTGCCATTGTTGGGCAAAATCGGCCCAATCCCCTTGGCTCAGCCCATAGGCCAGAAGCACGAGCGTGCCCAGGGTGAGGCCGATCGCCAGCGAGCGAGAATCCCAAAACCGCAATAGGCGATCGCGCGGTCCTTGGAAGATGGGGTTAGGTTGCCGGAAGGCGAGATAAGGGAGCAGCGCAAAGGCTCCCAGGCCAAACGTGAGGGCAACAAAGGGGGATGCGGGTAACTTTTGGCCGCGACCATCAGCCAACAGGACGCTGGCATAGAGCATGGGCCAAATCCCCATGAGGTTAAACAGGGCAACGATCAGGGGATTAACCCCTTGGAATTGACCGAGGGCGATTTTTTGGATCAGGGCCAAGGTATCTGGCTGATTGGGCGGCGATAGGAGAAAGGCATAGAGCGTAAATCCTAACCAAAGGAGGCTAAAACCAATTTTTCTCAGCATCGTGTTTTGCGATCGGGGCAACCAAGACAGGTCTCAACTTTGCGGCAGACCGAGTCCCAGTATACAGCCGTTCCCTCTCTTATGAAGTACGATCAAGCCTTGTAACCAGGGGCTTAGGCCCCTGGTCTGTACCTCAACCAAGCATGGAAGTGCTGTATCGCGACCTAGGCGCTGCCTTGCCAGTCAAAGTGTTGATTGAGTAACTGCATTAACCGCTGGTTGTGGGGGTAAAAGTAATCAGCTAATTGCTGGCAGAGGGTTGGATCGGGCTGACGATAATTGCCGGGATCATAGCGTTCATAACGGGCTAGGGGCGAGAAAGGTAGCGCTAAAAATTGACACACGGCCTGTAGGGCTACATCAGGAGCGCGATATAAGGCTTCACTATTGAGAATCAAAAACTGCTCACGGGGGAAGTATTGAAACCAGTGTTCTAGTTGCTGGGCATAGCGGCCACGGGCAAGATAACTCAAATGGCGGTGGTTGAAACTGTGGTAGCTGGGATCAGCCAGCATTTTTTCAACTTCGCCAGCTAGTCGTTCTTCTTCTTGGGCAAAGGCATCTGCGATCGCCAATGACTCAAACCCCCACCGCACAGCATGGTGGTAATGGGAAATTGCCCGATCGACCGGATCACGTAATAGCACAATCAACTTAACCGTGGGCAAGGTCTGGGCAATGCGCTGGGGCACGAGGGGATGGAAGATATAGTAGGGGCTGGCTTCGCCCGTAATCACCTGGGGAACTGCTGAGGAGGCACGGGGGCGACGATCGTGCGCCTGATCAGCCTGGATGATACCCGGAAAGCGAGCGTCATACCAATCCCAACCGCGCTCAAATTCCAAATCAAAAAAATGAACTTCCTTGTCTAGGGCAGGCGCAATTTGCGGGTGTTGAACGAGGTAATGATAGAGGGATGTCGTTCCTCCTTTTTGGACACCAATAATAATGAAATCGGGTTTCACACACAACTCCTGATTATCAAATCAATTCCAGATCAAATCAATTCCAGATCAAATAAGAGGAGCGACTGCGGCCTGAAAAACTTGAGCGTAGGCGTGGGCCATTTGCTCAAATGTACTGAGTGAGTTTAGAACCCTGCGGGCATGAGCGGCGAGATGTTGACGGTGGGTGGGGTTTTCCAGCAATTGTTGCAAGGCCGTAGCCAGTTCTTCTGGACGATCGGGGGTATAGAATACCCCATTCACGCCAGCTTTGACCTGTTCCTTAATCCCAAATACTGGCGTGGTTACAATCGGCAAACCATAAAACATGGCTTCCAGGATGACACGGGGATAACTTTCCACCCGCGAGGTACAAACAAAAATATCCGCCGCTTGATAGTACTGGGCCGTATCCGGTGTTTCGGGCACGATCGTGATTTTAGCCTGAATTGGCTCCGGTAAGTTAGCCACGGCGGCAGTTAACAACTGGCTATACTCCCCAGGGCGATCGCCCACAATATAGCAGTGGAGTTGCTCAAGGCAGTCTGGCGGTAATTGCGCGATCGCGTTCACCAAGTCCAATTGTCCTTTCCGGGCACAAACGGTCCCCAACAACAAAATGACGACCGTTTTCTCCGGTAGGTTTAAGGCTTGACGGGCCTGCGATCGTGACCAGTGGGCGGCTTGTTCAAGCAGTGTTTTCTGGTTAAGGCCATTGTGGATAACCGTGAAGTTCGATCGCGTTTGCAGCGGCTGATATAACTCACAGGTCGCCTGGGCCACAAACACTACTTTTGCCGGCAGAGCAAAACATTCCAGGGCACGTTGACCCACCTCGGCGTCAAACCAAAAGCGTTGAAAATAGGTTTGCCAGGGTTCACTCTCGTGAATATTCCAGACGGAAGGGATACCTAATAATTGGGCACAGTCGAGGGCATAGAAGGTTTCAATGGTATTGGCATAAATCAAATCAAATCCCCCTTCCCCCCACTGAACGGCCAGCGAGGTGACTGCTTGCCAATAGTCCGCCAGGGTTTGTACGGTAGCCAGGGGATGTTGACCGTGAATGATCACCGGGATATTCCGATCGCGATAGGCCGCAGCTAGGGGACCCGATTCTGCCGCAAAAATTACGGGTTCAATCAGCTTTTGTTCCTGAAGATAACGGGTGAAATCGTACTGATGGAGGGGTGCACCCGTCAGATTCAGGGCATTACTCACCATCAAAATTCGCAGGGGACGGATGGGCGTCTCCGTGACCCACCCCAAACGGGATTTGACCGCAAACCAAGCTGACCGGAGTTGCCAAAATTTGGAGGTTTGCATAGCTGCGATCGCGGCTTGGGTGATCGCTAATTGCTTTTGCGATCGTTGCTGGCGATAGTCCGCTAATCGGGACTTAGTCTGGACTTGCATTAACTGTGCCCGGTGTTCCGCGACTGCCTGGGCAAGGCGATCACGCTCGGCCTGTAGCGAGCTAACCTGCGTCTGGGACGATTGAAGATCCGCTTGGACCGTCTCCAGCGTAGTTGTTAGCTGATGCACTTGCTTGGTCAGTTGACGCTCGTTGAACCAATCCTGATAGGTGATATGCCGACTCTGCTCATGGATAATTCCGCGTTCTTCTTCCGTAATTTCTAACCCGATTTCATCGCCACTTGTATCAAGACCCGTTGCATGGTGGTTGAGGGCTTGATAGAGTGCTAAGGTTTCGGGGAAATAGGTTGCGAGTAGCGATCGTCGCTCAGAAAGTTGCTCCGTTGCCTGGAGTAAACTGGGATCAAAGATATTGGGCACGCTGACCGGTAATTGCAACTTAAAATGTGCGTTGATGAGACTTAAAAATTGACTGGGATCACGGGTTATTGTGTAAATTGAGATCAATAACGATTTCTCAGGAAATCGTCGTCGAAACTGGAGAAGGCAACGATTATATAGCAGCCACATTTTGACTGCGATCGCAGGATCATTCTGTATGATTGCGTCTGTCCCCCGTCGATATAGGGAATCCACAACCTCCCAGGGCGATCGATAAACAAAAATAAACCTAGCCTCTGGCAACAACGTTGACCACACATCTAAAAATAGCGTTGTTCGGGGATCTTTCCACCCCCAAAGATGATCCTGAGGTTGCTGGGAAATTAGCGCCTTAGCCCTGGCCCAATCGTCTGAATTGAGCTGAATTTCCGACGCTTCCGTATAGCCGAGAATGTCTAGACCCTGCGATCGTAAAACAGCTTGGTGAAAGGCGACAAAGGCCCGGTTCTCAAAATGCCCCTTGGGATTACCCACATCCGGCCCCACTAAATCCGTCCCCAAATCAACCTGGGCTGCTTGCAACAAAGCCGCCGTCAGCGAGGTACCAGAGCGATGCATTCCCGTAATCACCAATGGCCTGTTTGCCCAACCATCTGCGCCTGCGCTACCCCGATCCTCACTCACTCTACCCATGCCCTACCCGCACTCCCAGCAATAGCGTTAAGCTATCATACCGCCAAGGATAACCTTCGTTTTCAGGAATACCCTAAGGGCACTTCGATTAATCTGGAACGGGGGCAGTTCAACTGCCCAAACTGATGAGATAACGTTGGCGATCGGGAAGGGGCAGCCAACTGATATGCCTGACTGATACGCCTGACTGGAATCCTTGCACCGGGGGAGTTGCTAAGATAGCGATAGAAGCTGACTGCTTAGGTCCTCTGAATGCGTGTATACCCTATCTGAGTTAGCCAATAATTGTTATTACTTGCCCATTGGCCTTTTAGCAGAAATTCGCGATGGCCACTGGTATCCCGGCATTGGTGACCCGACCCCAATGGGCTGGTTGACAGTTGTTGCCTATTTAAGTACTGCCCTGATCTGTGCCCTGTGCGCCCTGCACTTAAGTTTACGATCGCAGGATCAAACCAGCGGTATGCTTTGGGGCATGATCGCCCTAATCATGCTTTTCCTAGGCATTAATAAACAGCTCGATCTCCAATCCTGGCTGACTGTAGTGGGCAAGGATTGGGCCAAAAGCCAGGGGTGGTACCCTCATCGCCGTTGGGTACAACTTCTATTTATATTGGGGATAGTTGGCGTGATTATCACGAGCATCAGAGTGGCTGCGCCCATCCTGAAAAGGCAAAGCCGATCGGCATTCTTGGGTTTAATGGGACTGTTTTTTCTGGGTAGCTTTGTGATTATCCGCGCCGCTTCTTTTCACCATATCGATCGCTTTATTCGGTTTAGCCCCGGCGGTGTGCGGATGAACTGGGTCCTGGAATTGGGTGGTATTGCGGCCATTGCGATCGCGGCTCTCATCACCTACCGGCGCAACAAGAATGCGTGAGGCAATCGGGACCTTCACTCCTTCGCAGAATCCGTAGGCGGTTGGGCATCGATTAAATTTTTCTTGGATTCTTTAAGTTGTTTCCAAAGCTGTTTAATTTCCCTATACGCCGCTTCAGGTTTAATTTTTCCCCCCGTTTCCAGGGCACAGAGGATGGAAACCCGCTGGGCAAATTCCTGGAGGTTGGCATTAAAGGCTAAATACTCTGGACTAAACTCACCTTGATAGCGGCTAGTGGGATAGAGAAACTTGTCCTTTTCATTCCTAGCATTGTCGTTCATTGCGGTTTTCCTGCTCAGGGTCCAGAGGTCGGTAGCAAGCCGTTACTGGTCGAGGCGAATCCAGCGTGATTGCCCCTAGCCAAATACTCACGAGTACCTTCGCCCCCCCATTAACCCTACTGTATCTTAGATGCGATTGACGCGCTAATCCAATGTGGGGGTAGCCACTGGTCCGATATCTGAAGCAGTGGGTTGGGCGAGTTGGGCTTTGGCCTGTTGCCAGAGTGCTTCGAGTTCCGCGATCGTGCAGTCGGCGAGGGGGCGATCACTCAAGCGCTCCATGCGGGCCAAACGTTGGATAAAGCGCTGATTTGTGCCCTGGAGGGCGGCCATCGGATCAATGTGTTGCCAGCGGGCGATCTGAATCAGGGCAAAGAAGAGGTCGCCCAATTCCGCCTCCTGCTCCGCCCGACTCTGATGCTCTACCGCTTGCTTTAGTTCGTTCAATTCCTCATGCACCTTGCCCCACACGTCCTCAAGGCAAGCCCACTCAAAGCCCGCTGCTGCCGCCTTACGGGAAATTTTTTCACTCGCCAGCAGGGGGGGGAGTGTCTGGGCATAGCGTTGGAGGGTGGTGGATAGCAAAGGGGGCCGATCGCTTTCCCCCTTCTCAGCGGCCTTAATTTGTTCCCACTGTTGATGCACTTCTGCCGCCGTCTCCACCCGACGATCGCCAAAAACATGGGGATGCCGGCGAATCAGCTTTTGGGTAATGTGCGCCGCCACGGTTGCGAGGGAAAACTGACCCTGTTCACTGGCAATTTGGGCCTGGAGCACCACTTGCAGCAGCAGGTCCCCCAATTCCTCCGCGATCGCCGCTGGATCTTCGCTGCGCAGGGCATGGACGGTTTCGTAGGCTTCCTCTAGCACGTAGGGGATCAGGCTTTGGGGCGTTTGCTCCCGATCCCAGGGACACCCCGTGGGCGATCGTAGCTGGGCAACCACCTGGATCAGATCTTGTAGGGCTGCCAGGACTGGAGTGAGCGGGGGCGGGGAGGAAGGGTTAGCGGTCATAGGTCAAACATCAGCCGGAAGCGGAGAATCTGCTCTCCAGTCTAACCGCTGTTTTTCCCTGGGGGAGACTACCCGCAGGAGGGCTAGTGGTCTGTCAGTCGCAAACTTGAGAGTTGTAGATCGATGCCAAGATCCTTCGACAAGCTCAGGAGGCCCGATGATTGGGTAGATTTTGTAGGTTGGGTCAAACGCAGTGCGACCCAATAAAGCTAGTCAATGCTAGTCAAAATGCTAGTCAATATGTTGGGTTTCGCCCACTCGACCCCAACCGACAAATCCCCATTTTAGGCAGGACAGACCACTAGACGCTCAGGTTGGCAGGCTCTACCAACCCTTTTCGGCTTGAGCCAACACATAGGCGGCAACATCGGCAATTTGTTCAGTGGTCAAGCGGCCCTGGAAAGCAGGCATGGCTGCTTTCCCCTTGCTGACCTGGGCTTGAATTGCTTCGACCGATGCCATGCCATTTTTATCTAAATCCCCTTTTTGTAAGGTCTTGGTGGCATTGACAATATTTAGCCCCCCCGCATGGCAAGCCGCACAGTTGGCACTAAACACCTTGGCCCCATTGGCCAGATCGGCAGCGATCGCGGGCGTTGCTACCCACGATACCCAGCAGGCGATCGTCCCCAGCAGGATCAAGAACAAGCGTTGCATAAGGGTTTCCTCTTCAAAAGCGGTATTCCTGCACCATCTTGAAGAATCCCGATCACCCCCGTCAAAAGACAGGTGGTCAAACTCAATCTCCCTACCTTGAGGCTCCTATCTACGGTAGGATTAGGGCTACGGTCAACGTCTCCGGTCTCAGGATAACCCCCAAGCCGGCTGATCGTCCTGCTTGCCCTTAGCCGTGTCTCGTTGACGCCTGCCATTCCCATTGCCAACCGCCATCCCTATGACCCGTCGTATTATTCAGACTGAACAGGCCCCGGCTCCCGTAGGCCCCTATAACCAGGCCATTGTGGCCAGTGGTCAACTGCTATTTGCGGCTGGCCAAATTGCGCTCGATCCCGTAACGGGCGCGATCGTGGGGACGGGGGATGTTGCCCAGCAAGCGGAGCAGGTCATGGCCAACCTGCAAGCAGTTTTGGCGGCAGCCGGGGCATCCTGGGCGGATGTGGTTAAGACAACGGTCTTTCTGGCCGACATGAACGACTTTGCTGCGATGAATGCGGTTTATGCCCGCTATTTTGATGCCGCGATCGCTCCAGCCCGTGCCTGTGTAGAGGTTTCACGCCTGCCCAAGGACGTATTGGTCGAAATTGACTGTATTGCCGTTGTCCCTGTCTCTGGTTAGCGACTTCTCAGCGGACCCGCGATTGGGCTATTCTAGGAAACTCCAGATATCCTTCGAAACCCGGCGGTTACTTTTGTGGGCCAGCAAGACCCGGAAGCGGCGTTCTTCGCCCACCTGGCGCACCCGAATCATGCCGTCCTCCGCGAGTTCCTCCAGCATGGGGATGATGATAGCCTCTTCTTGTTTGAGATATTGGGCAACCTCCTGGACAGTCACTTCACCTTTGCGCAGCATCCAACTCAGAAGGTGGCGCAGGGAGTCAGGTAAGGTGAAGATATCAATCATGCTGATCGAACTGTCTTCGCCGTCATTGGCTTGCCCGGGGAAGTCGCTCGTTGGTTCACTCATGGCGAATCTCCCTAGCCATTAGGCCATAACTTGTTGAGCAACTGAATCAATCACTTTACTAAGGGGATGATCGGGATAGCGTAGTACAAAAACCTCACTACTCGCTAGTTGGATCATTTCCTCCGAGAGCGGCATGATACCTGCTACTGGCACATTATAAGTCTGTTGCACACTTTCCCGCATCGCGTCAAAATCGTAGGAGGTTAGAGCCTTATTAATCATTAGCAGCATTTTGGGGACTTCTAGCTTACGTGCCACGTCAACGGTTACCGCAGTGCCCTGGAAGTCTTGACGATCGGGCCGTAGGATCAATAACAGAATGTCAGAAATTGTAATTGATAGTAGGGTCTCCTCATTGAGACCGGGGTGGGTATCAATAAATAAGTAGTCAAGTTCTAGGGTTTCAATTAGCTCTTGAAAGCCGTCGTTTAAAAGACCAACATCGTAGCCTTCCCGTAGGACCCGGGCAATTTCTCCCGCTTTGAGACTCGACGGAATCAGAAAAATTTTACCGCCTGCTTGGGTGGGGGAATGGGATAATACTTGGCTTACGTCGTAGGCTGTGTCTGAAATCGCACAGCGCCCCCATAGGTAATCATTGAGTGATCGTTCGATCTTTTCGTCATCAAAACCAAACAATACGTGAATCCCAGGGGATTGGATATCCGTATCTACGATCGCCACCCGATTCCCGTGACGAGCGACTGTAGACGCGATATTGGCAGTGGAGTTGGACTTACCAGTCCCCCCTCGGAAAGAGTGAACAGAGACGATTTTAGCCATGAATCAATCTTTAGGTTCCAATAGAATGGCATCTGAGGGGCAACCCCACTGACACTGGGATTAATTCTATCAGCGGATTTGGAATTTGTTTGGTGGCTGGCTAGATATCAGGCAGGTCATGCCTGGGCCAGAGCAAACGGACGGCCATTAGGGCAAACCCTAAGGCCGCTAGGGATTTCACCAGCCGGGGGGAGGGCAAAAGTTGGGCGGTCCCCTGTCCTAGCATCACGCCAACCAACGTTGCCAGTAATAATGCGGCTGAGGTCCCCAAAAAGACGGCCCAAGGGGCACGGGAACTGCCACTCAGGGCGATCGCTGCGAGTTGGCTTTTATCCCCCAGTTCCGAAATAAAGACGGCCACAAAACTTAACCACAGTAAATTCCAATCCATCAAGACTCGTTGCTCCTAGTCTAACAATACTGTCTACCCTGTTAGTCTCGACTGCCTGAGGTCAGGCAGGATACCTCCTCCACAACGGTTTTTCGCTGGTACAGCGTCTCCACAGGAGAAGCGACTGAACCTGGTTAGTCTAACCGGATGCCCTAACCGAATTCCCTAACCTGAGACATTGCTTGATCTGCCCCCATCTCTCAAGGGCCTACCCTGGGTAGCAGGGCACCTCATAGATGCGATACGTCCCAAAGGAGGCCGATCGCGATCAGTAACAATAAGGCACCGGCTGCCGTTTCCAATAACCGGGGGGATAAATGGTGGGAGAGCCAATGACCAATGAGGACCCCCAACAGGCTGGTCATCACTAGGGCTGACCCGGCCCCCAGAAAGACCAGCCCAGGGGATTGGGAGCCAGCGCTCATTAACAGTACCGTCAGTTGGGTTTTGTCCCCCATCTCAGCCAGGAGAACCGTGAGAAAGGTAGAGCTAAAGATGCCCAGGGAAGCCCTCCAGTTAATTTTGCTGGCTGGTTCACGCCAAGGGGCAGGGAGTGCAGATAACAGGGGTGGCCCAGAAAATTTAATCAAGACAAATTCCAACCGAAAGAACAGAATGAGCAGAACGAGGCAGCACAGGTCTGCTTTTCAGTTTAGGGGGATTCCGGCAGTTGGGATAGGGTTTGGGCGATCGCCTGTCGTTGTTCCGCATCGTAGCCCCAGCGCTCTAGGAAGTCTTGATAGGGTCCGCCAGCGGTTTCTAGGCTGGCTTGCATTTGGGCCAGCTTGGTTTGCACCTGGGCTAACTGCACCTGTTGGATCAGACCCATCACCCGCTGTCGAACGCGATCGGACCCCTGGGCCATATCTTCATTTTGATTGCGGCGGTGGGTAATCGCCATCGCGGTTGCCATCGCCAGGTTTTTTACCAATAATTCTGCTACCGGTTCTGGGGCCGATCGTAGGGCTTGGACTAAACCGGCAGAGGGGGTATCTGCCAGGGGGCGCGGATCCGTCAGATAGCTCACAAAAAAACCCCGTGCCCCATTCTCATGCTGCACCAGTTGGCTCACCGCCACCTCTAGTTCTGCATCCAGGAGAGCCTGATCAGCGAGTTGGTCCAGAAGGGATTGGGTTAGGGTAATCGCTTGTTCAAAGGTGACAGTCATCGGTACGGCGAATGCAGATTCAAGCATCGTTAGGGAAGACACGGGCGGGCTGGAAAGAACCATTGACACATCACTCCTCAACGTTACAGAGCAGCAGTCATCTGTCTATAGGTATAAAGACATAGGATTAATTGTAACGAATCGTAATGTTGATCGGCGCAATGGGGTGCAACCAGTGTTAGGAAAGCCTAGCGATCGGCTGAGTAGTGTATGAGTCCTGCCAGGAGGGGGTGTCGGTTGGGGTCGCGTGGACAAGCCCCAACCCGTTCAATGACTTTGTGGGGTCGTACTGCGTTTGACCCAACCAACCCCATCTACCCCATCAAGATTGACAGCCCCCTAGGGTATGGCATCAGCAGGCCGTCCAGGTTTGGGTGGCGGCCAATAAACTAGGGACGGCGGTGGGTGGCCAATTCCCTTCTGCCCGTCGCCCACAATGGAGAATCAGGGAGAGACCATAGGCATGGGGATAGCCTTCGACCGCCAGCCACAACTGCTCACTTTCGGCTTCGCAGGTAATCCGTTCATCGGGCATCAGTTCGATCGCCATTGCGGCCATTGTCTCCGCCAGTTGTTGCAATAAGCGGCAAAAGTCTTGGAATTCTGCCGCCGTGAGTTCGATCGCCCAGTCCTCAGTACCAACCAGGCCCACGAATTCAGTCGCCGTTGGGTCCCAACCGAGTCGCCAACCTTCGCCCTGTTTCAGAACTTTTTGGGCCATCATTGGGGAGGGGTGCTCATTAGGGGGCCAACAGTTGGGCATCCCCTGGTCGAGGCAGGGG
>NZ_JBRCAD010000017.1:0-17955 GCF_053493415.1 Trichothermofontia sp.
TGACAAGTTTCGCTATTTGCAACTAGAACTCAGCCGTCGCTGTTCGCTCGTCCATTGGAGCTACGATTTGCTTCCAGAAACGCTTGTATGACTCTCGCACCCTCAAGTGTAAAGTTTTATATCTGGATTCAACACTTCTGAACCAAGCGCTGTACCAACTGCATGCAGAAAATGATCTTCGGCGGGCGATCGCGCAGCAAGAATTTGTGCTGTACTACCAACCGATCGTGGCTTTAGCGACCGGCCAAATTGTTGGTTTTGAAGCCCTAATTCGCTGGCAACATCCCAGTCAGGGTTTAAAACTTCCCGGCGACTTTATTACGATTGCGGAAGAGACAGGATTGATCACGACCTTGGATTATTGGGCGCTGGGTGCTGCCTGTCAGCAGTTAGCTACCTGGCAGACGGTCTTCTCCAATTTACCCAGTTTGAAGGTAAGTGTGAATCTCTCTGCCCAGGATCTCCGACAACCTGATCTTTTGGCCGAAGTCGATCGCGTTCTGACCCAAACGGGTTTAGCAGGGCATCACCTAACCCTGGAACTGACCGAAAGTATGCTGATTGAAGATGTCGCTTCTACGATCACGCTCCTCAGCCAGCTCAAAGCACGGGGAATTGAACTGAGTATTGATGACTTTGGCACAGGGTATTCCTCCCTCAACTATCTCCATCGTTTACCGATCGATTATTTGAAAGTCGATCGTAGTTTTGTGAGATACATGATGGGGAAGGTAATCATCAAATCGTCGCCACGATCGCTACCCTCAGCCAGCAGCTAGATCTGGAGGCGATCGCTGAGGGGATTGAAACCCAGGCCCAACTCCAACAATTACAACGCCTTGGCTACCAATTTGGCCAGGGCTATCTCTTCGCCAAACCCCTCAGCCCAACGGCAGTGGAGGCGATTTTAGGTACATTTATAGGTATCTTGTCATCCCACTGTATTCCCCAGGCTTTAGCTTGAAACAACTAAAGTCGTTACTACCGACCTAGTGGAACGTTAAGGGTTACGGCACTAAGGCAGCCAGGGATATTGGCGAAAATTGGGGGGGCGTTTTTCCAGGAACGCTTGTTTACCCTCACTGCCCTCTTCCGTCATGTAGTAGAGCAGTGTTGCATTGCCTGCGAGTTCCTGAAGACCCGCCTGTCCATCACAGTCCGCATTAAACGCCGCCTTTAAACAGCGAATGGCGATCGGGCTTTTCTCCAGGATTTCCCGTGCCCATTGAAGGCCTTCCGCCTCCAGTTCAGCCACGGGCACAACCTGGTTGACCAATCCCATTTCTAAGGCCTGCTGCGCCGTATATTGGCGACAGAGATACCAGATCTCCCGCGCCTTCTTCTGGCCAACAATCCGGGCTAGATAGCTGGCCCCAAAGCCGCCATCGAAACTGCCCACCTTGGGCCCCGTCTGCCCAAAAATCGCATTATCCGCTGCGATCGTTAAATCACACACAATATGCAAGACGTGCCCGCCTCCGATCGCGTAGCCCGCCACCAAGGCAATCACCACCTTAGGCATGGAACGAATCAAACGCTGGAGATCCAGCACATTGAGGCGCGGCACCCCATCTTGCCCGATATAGCCCGCCTGCCCCCGTACACTTTGATCCCCGCCCGCACAAAAGGCATACTTGCCATCCGTATGGGGACCCGCCCCCGTCAGTAGCACCACACCAATTTGGGGGTCTTCCCGCGCATCCCAAAAGGCATCGTACATTTCGGCGATCGTCTCTGGGCGGAATGCATTGCGCTTGTGGGGCCGGTTAATCGTCACCTTGGCGATGCCATCCCACTTGTGGTACAGGATATCTGCATAGGTTTTGGCGACTTGCCAGTCTGCTTGCATGGGAAATCTCGTTACCGTCCTATCCGCTGATTTCCACTCAAGATATCACCCTTATGGGCGATGTATCTGCCTAGGGTGGGTTAGCACTTCCAGTTAGAATAGGGCACAGATGGCGCTACCGCGCTCGGACCGCTCCCTTTGGCCGACCGTGCGATTGTCACTTTTCCCCTAGGAGATAGCCCCTATGATTCCCGGTGAATTGTTGGTTGAGCCGGGTGAACTGGAACTGAATGCTGGACGTTCCACCCTCACCCTAACCGTTGCGAACCAGGGCGATCGCCCCATCCAAGTTGGCTCCCATTTTCATTTCTATGAGGTCAACCGTGCGCTGAGCTTTGAGCGTGAGCAAGCACGGGGAATGCGTTTGGATATTCCGGCGGGTACGGCCATTCGGTTTGAACCAGGAGATACGCGATCGGTTACCCTGGTCCCCCTGGTGGGACAACGACGTGTGTATGGGTTTAATGCCCGGATTAACGGTGAGCTTGCCCCCGCGCCCCAAGACCCTAAGCGGGCAACCCAGCGGGCAACCAAGAAAAAAACGAGCGCCAAAGATAGCAAAAAGAAAAAATGAGCCAGGGCCCCGCTGAACTCAACGATCGCTTTGCCATCACCTTTGCCCCCCTCTCGTTGTCTGAGGTGTACGAACTGGCCGTCGATCCCGCCAGTGGGGCCGTGGTGGTCATGAGTGGGACGGTACGGGACCATACCGACGGGAAAGCGGTGGTCAGCTTGGAATATCAAGCCTATGAACCAATGGCGCTGCGGGTATTTGCACAAATTGCCGCCGATCTCCGCCAGCAGTGGCCAATGGTGAATCGGGTGGTCATTTATCACCGCACGGGACACCTCACGATCGGGGAAACCAGTGTTCTTGTGGCCGTGAGTTGCCCCCACCGGGCCGAAGCCTTTGCCGCCTGCCAGTATGCGATCGATACCCTGAAACACAACGCCCCGATCTGGAAAAAAGAACACTGGGCCGACGGTGCCAGTACGTGGGTCAGTATTGGCGCTTGCGAACCCGATGCGCCAGCGCCGCCCCCCGCGATCGAGCAAACGGGACGAACATGGGATAATGTTGCGGCTGTTTACCCCACCCGCGATCGTGCTAGTTCCCAACTCTCCCCCAGAACCCCTTGATATCCCTGCCCCGTCCCTCATGGATGCCCTGAGTACTGACCTGGACAACGTTCCCCTCAATTTCCAGTTGCCCGATCCGGAGGACGAACACCTACCCGACGCGGAATTCCAGCAACAGGTTGAGCAGGCATGGCAAGTCTGCGATCGCTTTGACCTGCAAACAGACATCTGGCGGGGACGCATTCTGCGGGTGGTGCGCGATCGGGAAAAACAGCGGGGTGATCTGCGGGGCCTGGGTTTCCTGAACTGGCTCAAGGAACGGGAGATCAGCAAAAGTCAGGCATACCAGTGGATCGAGTTGGCGAACAGCGCCGACACCCTTTTGGAAACCGGTTATCTGGAACCGACGGATGTCAACCAGTTTAGTAAGCGAGCCTTTATTGAAACGGCCCAGGCCTCCCCTGAAGTCCAACAACTGGTCAGCGAAGCAGCCCACCGGGGAGAGCGAGTAACCCGGCGCGAAGTGCGGCAATTGGCGGACGAATGGACAGCGATGACCTCGGAGCTATTGCCAGAGGAAGTCCGAGAAAAAGCCGCTGATCACACCATCCCCACCCGCTACCTGGCCCCCCTCGTCCGCGAGTTGGCAAAACTCCCAGAAGCCCACCAGGCCAGCCTCCAGCAAGAGATGCGCGAGAATCCGGACCTGGATACCCTCAAGCAAGTCACCGGTGAAGCAAAAGCCTTAGCGAAATACTTAAACGCCGCGACCCAAGTGCAGGCCCTCAATGATGCCGATATTGATCTGGAAACAGCCCTAGAAGAAGCCTTTCGCCTAGGAATTTTGAATATTGCCGCTGATGTAGTCACCCAGGCTACCCAGGTGGAGCAGGCGATCGGTAAGCTCTATACCGCCTGGAAACGTCTGAATCGCCTGAGCGATCGCCTCTATGTCGATAGTGGCGTCAGCACGCCCCACCTGCGCCGCATGGTCCAGAGCCTTGGCAAACTTTCCGGCAGTATTATTGAGGTCCAACTCGGTGTTGGCGGCGACCCCACAACCGCTGCCCTGTCGCAACGGACGATCCGCCTGCAAATGCTGACAGAGGAACTAGACTCTCCGGATATTGAGAAGGATTAAGGCCAGCAGGAGCGGCGATCGGCTCACTTGGCGAGCGGTTGGCCGTTCATGTCGATGGGGGGTATGCCAAGATAGGGAAGACAGGCGGGACGCCTATCCCCCAAACGTGGATCAGGCCTAGCCTACAGGCCGAGTTGGTTGCCCCGACGGTACTGGAGATAAGCCGCAACAAACAAGCCCGCCAGGGTAATGGGAATCAAACCAAGCACAATGCCAGAGAGTAGGGGTTCAACCATGAGACGTGCCTCCAGACCTCGATACAAAACAACACAAATGATCTCTGTCCAGCATACCCTGATCGCAGGGCCACTAGGCCGCATTCCACAAGAGTAGCTGTGAAGTTGGCGTTTCGCTTCCCGGCTGCGGGTGCTGAGGCAGCGACGATCGCCACACCTACCCTACCCCTAGTTGGTGACAGTTGCGCAACAAATCTTTAGAGTAAATAATTGAATTAAGAAGTTTTTTGTACAAATGCTTATAATTAAAAATCGCTTGGTGCGGCTGCTAGCTGGAGACGGTTTGGACGAGCGACAAACAATCAACTTGAGCGACGACGTACCCATTCAGCGGATTGCCGCAATCCTGCTGCTGCTTGGCGTGGTCATCTTAGCGGTTTTATTTGGTTGGCATCAACTGGAAGTTGCTGATCCCTATATCCAGAGCACACTTCGGCTGCGGGGTGATCGCGATCGGGGCGCGATGATTTTCCAGATCAATTGTGCGGGCTGTCATGGCGTCATGGCTGATGGCCTAGTGGGTCCCAGCCTCAAACATATTGCTGAGCGCAAGACCCAAGCCGCTCTGATTCGCCAGGTGATTAGTGGCGAGACCCCCCCGATGCCCAAGTTTCAGCCTAACCCCCAGGAAATGGCTGATCTCCTCACCTATCTGGAGCATCTCTAACCAGTGTTCAGGCGATGGGCCGAGAAGATCTGCCTGGAGATTGAAATTAAGGTTGAAATTAAGCTTGAATGGACTTGGAGTGACCATTCGAGTTAACAATTTGGCTTAACAAGCGTTGATATCCAGCAATAACCTGCCATCCCCATGCCGGTTTTAGCAACATGGATTTTATCGGCTAGGATTGCAAATAAACTTTACACCCCCCCATTACGTGTGACTCACCCCCCATGCCCTTGCTAATCCTGGTCGCAGAGGATGATCCAGGCACTCGCCTCACCTTGAGTGATTACCTGGAGCAGGCTGGCTACTCAGTGATGTCAGCAACTAATGGCCGTGAAGCCCTGCAAATCCTGAAAGACTACCTGCCCCATCTCTTAATTACAGATGTGGCCATGCCCCACATGGATGGGTTTGAACTGGTCCGCCGGGTTCGGCAACAGCCCCATTTTCGCCTACTCCCCGTTATCTTCCTCACTGCCCATTCCACCACCCCTGAGCGCATTCAGGGTTACCAACTGGGGTGTGATATTTACCTGCCCAAACCCTTTGAGCTGAACGAACTGGGGGCCGTCGTTCGTAACTTGATGGAACGATCCCAGTTAATCCAGACCGAATGGCGTACCCATCTTAAGTCGGCGGAGGCTGTTCCCTTACCTGCTGACCATCCCGATCGCGATCGGGCGGCACCGGGGCTAGAGGCGGTCGATCTCACCCGACGGGAGCAGGACGTGTTGCACCTACTGGCGGAAGGACTCTCCAACAACCAGATTGGCGAACAGTTGCACCTCAGTCCGCGCACGATCGAAAAACACGTCAGTAGCCTCCTACGCAAATCCAATACCAGTAATCGCGCTGAATTAGTCCGTTTCGCGATCGATCATCATCTCGTGCGCTAGGGTATTGCCTAAGCGCTCGCATTTCCCCTGCCCCTAATGGCTAGCACAACTGCATCAATGTCACCTCCCACACGAGGCGAGGTTGGACATAGCTGCGCAGAGCGGTCTTGGCCTTTTCCAGGGTGTGCAAAATGGGACTGGGGTCATAACCGGGCTGGGGGTGCCAATAGCACTGCTGAAGGTAGTCGAGGAGCCAGTACTGCTGTTCACTTTCCAAGGTTTGCTGAATCTGGCGAGCCAGCTCCAGGGCCTCCCGGAGCGATCGCGGGGGGGATTGCACCGCTTGCAGGAGATCCGGTGGCAAGTTCTGCAATTGCTCGTAATGGGCGATCGCGGCACCAGGGCTGCCCTGGGCCATTGCCAAGACAGCGGCATAGGCGGGATCACCCGGTGTTTGCACAAGGTGACCGTAGCCTGCGGTAGCTAACACTTGCGCCAGACAATCGGGAGGCAGCCGGTAGAAGGGAATGCGCTGACACCGGGAAATCAGGGTAGGCAACAGGGCATCCAGGGAGGGAGCCAATAAAATCAGCGTGGCCTGTCCCGGTTCCTCCAGGGTTTTTAGCAGGCCATTGGCCGCCGCCTCGGCCATTGTTTCAGCTTGTTCAATCACGACGACCGATCGGGGGGCCATCAAGGGGGCACGGCTCAGGAATTGGGACACCTCCCGAATCTGTTCCAGACGAATTTGGGGCGGTGCCTTTCGTTTTACCCCCGCCTCAGCCGCTTCCTGCGCCGATAGCCGTTTCCCCTGGTGCAGATAGGTAGGCTCCACCCACAGCAGATCGGGATGATTGCCCTGGGCAATGCGTTGCCGTAGGGCAGGGGAGCCGGAAATGCTTTGTGGGGTAGGCGTCCCGCCTGCCACCGCTGTTTCGCCTGCCATTGTTGTCCCGCCTGCCAGCACGCTCCCTGCCTCTAGGGTGGGGTCAAGGAGCAGTTCCAGAAAACAGCGGGCAGCCAGACTGCGGCCCACCCCATTGGGGCCAACGAACAGGTAGGCCGGTGCAATGCGGTGTTTTTGGACCGCTTGGGTGAGCAATTCTATGGCCTGGGCTTGACCGAGGAGGGGCTGGAAGGGCGTCATGAGTCAATACCAACAGCAGCGGCGATCGTGGGCAATTGGTGCGTCTCTAATTGGGCCAGTAACCCCTGGAGAACCCGTGGGATCAGGCCAGGCCCTTCATAGACCAGGCCCGTATAGACCTGCAACAAGCTGGCCCCGGCAGTGATTTTCTCCCAGGCATCGGCAGCGGTGAAGATGCCACCCACCCCAATAATGGGCAATTGGCCCTGGGTTTGCCGGTAAATGAACCGGATGACCTCGGTCGATCGCGCCCGGAGGGGGGCACCACTGATCCCACCGGCCTCCGCTGCTATCGGGTTACCCGTGCGGGATAAAACCTGGGTCCGCAAACCGGTCCGGGCGATCGTAGTATTGGTGGCAATAATGCCCGCTAGGCGATGGTGCTGGGCCAGGTCGAGGATGGCTGCCAGCTCATCCCAACTAAGGTCTGGGGCAATTTTCAGGAGGAGGGGTTTGCCGGGGGTATTTTCCTGCTGGAGGGCCGCCAAGAGGGGGCCAAGCTGCTCTGCCATTTGCAGCGATCGTAGGCCGGGGGTATTGGGTGAGGAAACATTAACAACGAAATAATCGCCCCAGGGTTGCAGGAGCCGGAAGCTACCCAGGTAGTCGGCGATCGCGTCCTTCAGATCGGTTTGCTTGGACTTCCCAAAGTTGACCCCGATCGGTGCGGTCAGGGCCGGGGCCAGCGGGACGCCTACCCCACGTTGGGCTTGCCGTTCCCGATAGGCTTGCAGGCGGGTGGCTAGGGCAGCGGTTCCCTGGTTATTAAACCCCATGCGGTTAAGGACCGCCCGATCGGCCAGCAGGCGAAACAGGCGCGGTTGGGGGTTACCGGGTTGGGCGTGGAAGGTAACCGTGCCGACTTCCGCAAAACCAAACCCGATTTGGGGCCAGATCCCGATCGCCTGTCCATCTTTATCAAACCCTGCGGCCAACCCCAAGGGGTTCGTAAACGTTAGACCCCAAAGAGACTGTTCTAAACGCGGGTCGGGGACTGTAAAGGTCTGTTCTGTCCAAGTCAAGGCAGCCCGCAGCAGGGGAGGGGGCTGGGGCTGATCCAGTCTGGCTAAGGTATGGAGCAAGCGCTCATGTATCCATTCCGGATCAACCTGGAGGCCAGAAAATAGTAGGGGACGTAGTGCCGTTGTATAGAGATCCATCCCTATCCTCCAGAAAACACAGGGTCAGAAAATGCAGGGATTGACAGGACGTTGCTTGAGCTTGCCTTGACCATAGGCGAATAGTCGTGGCTTGCCTGCTCAGACCATTTAGACATTAGACAGATTATGATACCGGCGTCTCAGGTAGCCAGGATCGCAAAAATTCAGTTTTAAAGTTTGGCAAAATCTAATCCAACCCCTAACCAACTTTGAAAAACACGCTTTAGGCTAGATGATAAACACTTGTTCGGAGATCGCTAGGGTGTTCTCCCCAAGGGACGTGGGAAGTGGCACCATTGTCCTGCGGATTGGGTCTATCTGATCGTAAGGACGCGCAGGAGTATTGAGATCGTGCCCAACTAAGGGCCAGCCCTCTGGCAGGATGCGGGGTTTTAGGAGATGACGCAAGCAACTGAATCAGCCAACCGCAACCCGCCATTGGCTAACCTTGCCAAGTTGCTCCACCTCTTTCGTGAAGCGGAGGAGGTGGATGCGCTGGCGGCCACCACCCTCAGTTACTTTAAGGCGGTTTTTGACTACAGCCTCATTTGGCTGGGTCTCTACGATCGTAAAAAGCACTGCCTTGTCGGTAAAGGGGGAAAGGCTCCCGGTAAAGACATGAGTTTCCTCACCCGATCGCTCAGCCTGAATGCTGGCGATCGCCTGGAAGAGGTCGTGATCCAGATGCAACCCGTAACCATCCCCGATCTGGGGACGGAGGTCCGTGCGGGGGAGTGGGCACAAATGGCCAAGCATTGGCAGGTCCAGGGTAGTCTGATCCTGCCGATCCGCCATAAGGATCTCTGCCTAGGGGTGATGATCCTGGGGGCATCCCATTGGGGGTTTTCCCTTAAGGAGGCTGATAAGGCCCAGTTTGAGATTGTTTTGGGGGCATTGGGTGCGGCGATCCATCGGGTGATGCTCAGCCAGCACCAACTGCGTGCGGCGACCCAAACGGTTGATGAGGTCTGGCCCAAATTGCTGCAACAAGCCCAGGAAGGGACGGATTTCAACCAACGGCTAACGGCGATCGTGGAAACGATCCACCGCCACCTCACCCCAACCCGGACCGAGATCTACGGGTATGATCCCCTGCCCCAACTGTTCCAATTGCGCCTGGGGTATCCGGTCAAGCGGACTGCCCGCTTTGCCGCGGACGGGAAGGTCGAGGGACTGGAAGCGACGGCGGTTTGGAATTTTTATGAGGCGCTGAACGCCAATCGCTTGGTGGCGATCGGGGATGCCTATAGTCCCTTTAAGGCGGATCTAACTGCCCGCCTGCTGCGGGAATTTCAGGCCCGATCGCTCCTGGCTGCTCCGATCCTGGGGGCCGGTGAACTGCGGGGATTTTTACTGGTCAAAACCACCGAGGCCCGCATTTGGGATGACACGGAGAAGGCATTTGTCCAGGGGGTCACCCAACTGCTTTCTCTGCTGGCTCCCCTGGAAACCATCGAGGCGACGATCCAAACAATTCGCAATGATCAGGTTCTATTGGCGGGCATTGCCCGGGCCATTTACAGTGAGCGAGACTGGCATAAGGCGCTCGCCCAAACGGCTGAGCTAATCTGTAAACGCTTGCAAGCGGAACGGTTTGTCCTGTTGGAAGCCGATGCCGAGACCGGGGAATTTGCGATCGCCTACCAACACCACGCCAAAAGTCGTCGCCCGCTGCCCGCCATCCTGCCCCCCCTGAGTGAGGTGGACTGGAAAATGCTGGAGCAGTCGGAAACGGCAGTTGCGATCGAAAACCTAGCGGCGGATTTACGGTTATTTACCTGGCGACCCGATCTGCAAGAAGTGGAACTCAATTCCCTGCTGACCTGTAGCACTGCTCCGGGGCAACCCCTGACGGGTGTCGTTCTGGTGGCACGGGAGAGCCACAGTACCTGGGGTCAAGCCGATCGGGAACTGCTGCAAGCCGCGGCCCAGCAATTAGGCGTCGTCTTTCAGCAATTTCGGTTACAACAACAAACCGAGCAGTTGGAGAAGCATTACCAGGCCCTCGATCGCGGCCTAGCCGAGATTCGCCAAGTCAGACAATTGACGACCTTGGAACAAACCGCCGTCCGCAATATTGCCCAAAGTTTGGAGGCACCCCTGGTCGTCTTGGTTACCTGGTCACCCAGCGATCAAGTCGCCCGGATTGGGGCGATCGCTGTCCAGAACAAAAACTTTGCCATTCACCAGGACAGTGTGATCCTGCTGTATCAGGATGCACTGGTGCAATGGTTGTTGCAAAGTGAGACCTGCTTACCCCTTCAGGTAGGGGATTTACCCCCAGAGTCTCGACAGTGGTTGAGCGCGGCGGGGATTGGTCAATTGTTGGGGACTGCCTTGCGAACAGCAGCAGGGCATGAACCCACGGGCATTGTGGTGGTGGCGGATGGCCCCGATCGGTTTTGGCGCGATCGCGATCAACACGCCCTTTTGACCCTCAGCAATCAACTGGCCTGGTCCCGGCGGGCCTTGGTGCTGATCGAGGTCTTCCAGGCCCAACGCAGTACCCTCCAACAATTGAACTGGTACAAGAATCGTCAATTGGAGGAGTTCTACAAGATGGTGGGGGCGGCCACCCAACGCCTCCAGCGGTTGTTTGACCAGGGTAAGATTCCCGCCGATCTCCACTTTGAGCAAACCCTGCGCCAGTTCGGGATTGCGATCAACAGTATGCTACCGCTCCTGCGCCATGAACAATGGCAGTTACAAACCGCTGAGGGGGCAGCATCCCTCGCGACTCTCCTCCGACGGGCAATGGATCGCATTGACGCGCTGGTGAAGAAACGCCAACTGTGGCCACAGGTCCATAACCTCGACAGTCGCATTAAGGTGGCGGGGGATATGGTGAAGCTAGAGGCGATCCTCTATGAGGTATTGGCGGCGGCTTGTCGGCGATCGCCCCTCCAGGGCCGCCTGGATATCTGGTGCCAACCGATCGATGATCAGTTCCTTGAAATTGCCATTACCGACAATGGCGCACTTGAACCAGCGTTGTTGGCTGAGTTGCAGCATGGCCGTTCGTTGGATCTCCTGGCCCCCTCGGCGATCGATCGCCTTCCCGGCCTCATTCTGGCTATCTGCCAGGCATTGATTCACCAACTGAATGGCGATCTGACCTTCTATGCCCTAGAGGATGGCCGGACCTTGAGTCGCCTGGTCGTTCCGATCGCTGATCCCAACCAAGTGACAACGCTGTTGAAGTAACCCTTGCCCGCCCCGTTGCCCCATTGGGGGAAAGGCGAGTAATAGCACGATCAAGATTGGCAACTCCTCGCCCTCAGGGAGAGGGGTTGGGGTGAGGGCATTTAGGCCCCACTGCGCAACTTATCCAAAACACTGCGATCCTCCAGGGTGGACGTATCGCCTGACACCTCCTGATCCGCTGCCAACGATCGCAGCAACCGCCGCATGATTTTACCCGATCGCGTTTTGGGCAAAGCCTCGCTGAAGCGGATCTCACCCGGACGGGCGATCGCGCCAATTTCTTGGACCACATGCTGCTTCAATTCCTGGGCGAGGGCCTCTGTAGGGGTGTAGTCCCCCTCCAGGGTGACAAAGGCCACCACCTCTTCCCCCTTGACCTCATCCGGTTTGCCAACGACCGCCGCCTCCGCTACCGCCGGATGGGATACGAGGGCCGACTCAATTTCCATCGTGCCCAAACGGTGCCCCGCCACACTAATCACGTCATCCACCCGCCCCATCACCCAGAAATAGTCCTGTTCATCCCGGCGGGCACCATCCCCCGCAAAGTAGAGGTATTGGCCATTCTGGGGCGGAATATGCTCCCAGTAAGTCCGACGGAAGCGATCGGGGTCCTTATACACCGTGCGCATCATACTGGGCCACGGGTGACGGATGACCAGATAGCCGCCCTCGTTCACGCCTACTGCATTGCCCTCCAGATCGACCACATCCGCCAAGATCCCCGGAAAAGGTCGAGTCGCGGACCCCGGTTTAGTGGGAATTGCACCGGGCAGGGGGGTGATCATAATGCCGCCGGTTTCCGTTTGCCACCAGGTATCGACGATCGGGCAGCGTTCCTGGCCAATGACCCGGTAATACCACATCCAGGCCTCCGGGTTGATCGGTTCGCCCACCGTACCCAGCAGCCGCAGGGAGGAAAGATCCCGCGATCGGGGATGGTGTTCGCCCATTTTGATAAAAGCTCGGATGGCCGTTGGAGCCGTATAGAAAATATTGACCCCATACTTTTCGATCACATCCCAGAAGCAGCCCGGATTGGAAGCGCGGGGTGCTCCCTCATACATCAGCGTGGTCGCCCCATTGGAAAGGGGGCCGTAGACAATGTAGCTGTGGCCCGTAATCCAGCCAACATCAGCCGTACACCAGTAAACATCCGTGTCCTTCAGGTCAAAGATCCATTGGGTGGTGATGTGGGTGTAAAGGTTATAGCCGCCCGTCGTGTGGACAACGCCCTTGGGCTTGCCCGTGCTACCGGAGGTGTAGAGGATAAATAGCATATCTTCGCTGTCCATTGGCTCAGCAGGACAGTCGGCACTCACCCCCGCTCGCAGGTCATGCCACCAGTGATCGCGGCCCGGTTCCATCTGGATTTTTTGTTTGGTCCGTTCCACCACCAGCACATTTTCCACACTGGGGACGGTCCCATCCGCCAGCGCCTTATCCACCTGCTCCTTCAACGGCACGATCGTGTCCTTGCGCCAGCCCCCATCCGCCGTAATCACCAGTTTGGCTTCGGCATCCATCAGCCGATCGCGCAGCGCCTCCGCACTAAACCCCCCAAACACTACCGAATGGGGTGCCCCAATCCGCGCACAGGCCAACATGGCGATCGCCGCTTCCGGGATCATGGGCATATAAATCCCCACGCAATCGCCCTTTCTGACCCCCAGTTGTTTCAGCACATTGGCAAATTGGCAGACCTCGCGGTGGAGTTGGGCATAGGTCAGGGTGCGTGAATCCCCCGGTTCCCCTTCCCAAATCAGGGCTGCTTTATTGCGTCGCCAGGTCGTGAGATGGCGATCGAGGCAGTTATAGGAGATATTGAGCTTCCCCCCCACAAACCACTTTACGTGGGGCGGTTGCCAGTCGAGGACTTGCTGCCACGGTTCAAACCAATGGAGTTCCTGCTCGGCTAGCTTTGCCCAAAACCCCGCTGGGTCCGCCTGGGCTTGGTCATACAACTGTTCATAGGCCGCCAGACTATCAATATGGGCGGCTTGGGCAAACGCCGCAGGAGGATGGAATAAGCGATTTTCTTGCAGAATAGATTCGATCGTCGGTTGTGACATAGCCAGTTCACTCGCAATGGGATGGCAGCCTGCAAGCCAAGGGGGACAATCTTGGGGTCCCAGGCACCCAAAAACCGGGCCACACCGCTTGTCGCTCGGAAACCGGGCAACCGTTGACTCCACAGCTAAACAAAACCATACCCCCTTCCCGTCCCTTTGTGGACCTTCGTGCCCTTCGTGCCTTTGGGGTGAACGGCCCTGCCCCCGCCCATATCCCTAATCACCACAGCCAATCACCGTCAATGCCGACCAATAGTAGGGATGGCGGAAATCCCCTGGCAGACCTTGACTGCCACCGGGTAAGGCTAGGGGGGCGCGGTCACCGCGACGCCAACGATCGCCGTCAACCCGAACCTCCCCGTGTAACATCGCTCTTGGCAAGGCCCTAATGAGCGTGACTACCGCTATACAACCACCCCAGCCCCCGATAGACGGCAATACCCAGATACTCCTTCAGGGCACGGGTCGTTTTGGCCAGGGCTTCCGCGTCGGGTAGGCAATTGAGGAGCAAAGCCTGGGGTTCGGTGTGCCAGAGGGCACGATCGACATCGGTATACAAAAAATCCGTGGGTGCCGCGATCGGGTCGAAGCCCTGGTGTTGAAAAATCAACAGAGCGCGGGGCATATGCATCGCCGAGGTAACCAGCAGAATGCGCTGCCAGCCTTTCGCGGCCAAGATCTGCTGCACATTCACCGCGTTCTGGTAGGTATTCAACGATTCCGTATCCTGGAGAATAGCTGTAGCAGGCACCCCCAGGGCGATCGCCAATTCCGCCATATCCGCCGCCTCCGAGCGTCCGCCGCCCATCCAACTGACCCGCCCCCCACTCAAAACTAACCACGGTGCCCTGCCTTCCCGATACAACTGGACACCATACAAAATGCGATCGCCCGCCTCGGCCACATCTACCCCTGGGCGCGGTGGCAGGGCCGGTTTCGTCCCTCCCCCCAACACCACGATCGCCGCCACTTGTGGTAATGGACCCGCTGGAATATGCCGTTGCTCCAGGGACGATACCAGCCACAGGGCTGTCCAAGGACTGCTACTGACAAGCAACACCCCCAGCCCTAGGGCGATCGCCCCCTGCGCCACCCGTGGCCACCGCCGCCGACTGCACAGGGCAACGCCCAGCAGCACACAACTTAGGCCCAAGGGATAGATCAAGGGGGGGAGCAGTTTGGTAAGAAAGAACAGCATGGACGCTTGGCCTCTGCAAACGCAAAGCCTCTGCAAATGCAAAAGAGGAGGGACAAGCCCTCCTCCCGTCAATTGCGATTATTCGGGTCAGCCCTAGGATTGGGGGGAACTGACACCGGGGGTTAGATGGCCCCGGAATAGGCTAGTCCGAGAATCACACCCGCGCCGAGGATATGACCAAAGCAGGCGGTCCCAATCACCGCCCCTTGGCTTAAGCCCCCAAACAATTCGGGGGAGGGCATGGCTGGACCAACATTCGGGTTTTTAATCGTGCTTTTGGCGATCGCCGCTGCCAGGATATTACAAACAACCATGATCACGGCAACCGTCGGACTCCATTCGGGGGTGTGGGGCACAGCCGCCAATAGCGTTGGGGTAATCAATCTACCTACTCCTAGATCACTAAAGGTGCGAATAACGGGCGAATAATAAAACTTAAGCTTGATTTTTATCAGAAAACTTCACGCAATCGGCGCAAAGCGTATCAATAATTAACAAAGCTTGAGGTCCCGGACTGCTCACCGCTCGCACTGCCCGCCGCTCGCACTGCCCGCCGCTCGTCTCCTCAAATAGGGGGAACCGCGATCGTGCCCCCGCCGACCCCAGGGGCATCCGCACTGGCCTAGTCGCGATCGCCCGCCGCCAGTGAGCGATCGGCGCTCATCGGCATAGACTTTAGCAGTTGACTGGCTTAACGATCGGGACTCAAACCTGGGCAGTGACTAGACCTGGGAGTTTTCCTCCTTTAGGATGAAGGGGATCAGGGTGTCAATGTTAGGATCGTCTAGGCTCGTCGGTGCAATGCGGATTCGTCCCCAAGGGATTAGAATTCTGGCAGTAGATTCCGGTTCGGGGTTACCTGACCAGAGGTTTTCCCCCTAGGCTGGGATAATGCACAGTTTTGACCATCAGCAGAGGGTTTCAGCGTGGCAACCCATAAAATCCTGGTTATTGATGATAGTCGCGTCATTCGGATGCGGGTGCGGGAGATGTTGCCGGAGGGCGACTTTGAAATCCTGGAAGCCAAGGATGGGGTGGAAGGACTCAACCTCATTCGTCAAGTCCACCCGAATCTCATCATGTTAGACTTTCTGCTGCCGAGGATGAGCGGTTGGGAAGTTTATCAGCAAATCCAGGGGCAAGCGGACTTGCAAGTCATCCCATTGGTGCTCATGTCCGGGCGCAAGGAAGAGGTCACCGAGAAAATCCAAGAACCCTTTGAGCATTTTGAGTTTATTGAGAAGCCCTTTGAGCGCAAAGCCTTGATCGAGGCGATCAAGTCAGCGATGCACAAGGCGACTGAATTGCGTCGCCAGCTAGAACGAGAAGCCGCTGCTGCCCCGATTACCAGTGGAGCCGGAGCGACAGCCGATGTCCAAGCCCTGACCCAGCGGGTGGCCAGTCTAGAGCAGGAGGTGGCCACGCTGAAGAAGCAAATGGGCCAATTGTTGATGTTTATTAAGCAGCGGTTAGGGAAATAACCGGGCTAGAGCAGGCACAAGCATCCCCAACCTAAAAGCCCGATGCCCTAGTAGCTCGAAAAGTAAATGCTGCAACGTTCGTAGTGCAGGCTTTAGCCGGCAACGACTAAAGTCGTTACGACCAACATTGCGAAACTTTATGTTTGCTGTACTAGTCTAAATCCCGACGACCCTCCAAAGCACGGGCGAGGGTGACCTCATCGGCATATTCCAGATCGCCCCCCATTGGCAGACCAAAGGCAATCCGGGTGACGCGGGTGAAGGGCTTAAGCAGGTGACCCACATACAGCGTTGTGGTCTCCCCTTCGACGCTGGGGCTAATGGCCAAAATAACTTCTTTCACCTTTTCCTGGCTAACGCGGCGAACAAGGGGCTGGAGGTTTAGCTGTTCCGGGCCAATGCCATCCATCGGCGAAATCACTCCCCCCAGGACGTGGTACTTACCCCGATATTCTCGTGTCCGTTCCAGGGCGATCACGTCGCGGGAATCGGCAACCACGCAGATTGTTTCGTTATCCCGATTAGGATTGCGGCAGATTTCGCAGACCGGCTCAGCCGAGAGGTGAAAGCAGACGGAACAAACCCCTACCTGCTGTTTGGCATCTACCAAGGCTTGGGCTAAGGCTTGGATCTCAGTGAGAGGCCGTTTGATCAGGTAGAGGGCTAGCCGTTGGGCGGTTTTGGGACCGATCCCTGGTAGGCGTTGCAGTTGCTCGATCAACCGAGCAAGGGGACGGGTGTAAACCGTGGGAGTTCTCCTTATCTACGCTAGAGATGGTCGGGTGGATATGGGTAACAGCCAAGGGGAAGCAGTAACAGCCAAGACGGCCATCCCACAAGGGTGAAGTATATCTCCCTCCAGCTTTAGATATTAGATACTCGTGGGGTAGGCATCCTGCCTGCGGTGGGGTAGGCATCCTGCCTGCCATCAGCTAGGGAACCACAGAGGCACAGAGGATACAGAGGGGAGATTTTGTCTGGCTGTGTGCGGTTGGGATTAAATGCCTTCGAGGGGAACGCCTAGGAAACGGGCGAGTTCTGCGCCTTGCTGCTCAATTTGGGCTAAGGGTAAGGGTTGCCCAACGCGGGTTAGGGGGATCTCCCGGCGGTTTTTGAGTTTGAGATACAGGGTCCGTTTCGGGTTCAGGCCCTCGCGAATCTCCACCCGCACCGATTGCACGTCACTAAAGGGGCACTCAAACACCACTCGACGGTTTTTGCCGGGATACCCCCAACGCAAGATTTGGATTTGATCCGCCTTGCGATCGAAGCGATTGTAGCCGCCCCCCACATCCCAAGCGATCGCCAGCCAGAGGTACAGGGCCAACAGCGTTCCCGCCGCCCCATAGAGACCCATGATCAGGCCCTGCGGTACAAATACCAGTGCCGTTGGGTCAGAAAATGGGAGAAGATTAACGTGGAGGTAACTGGAGATCCCGGACAACAGGAAGCCCGTCGCCCCTGCCGAGATCACCGTTGCCCAGAATAGGTTGCTGAAACGACGGGACCCCAGCACGGGCTGGTGGAGTAAATCAGTATCTTTAGAATCTGTAGAAATGGTCTGTGCCTTCATAAACTTGACAAATCTGCAAAGAGGTTACCGAACACTATGCCCCCAGTCCAGTGGCAGGGCGTTCGCCCCTAGATTACGTGAACTTTGTTACGGGTTAGGCACGGGTTATTCTATAGATATGTTAACTTACTTAGAAACCTCACAATTCTGGTATTGCAAGAGGATTTGACATGACCATTGCAGTGGGTCGTGCGAGCGCCAGTCGGGGATGGTTCGACGTTCTCGATGATTGGCTAAAGCGCGACAGATTCGTCTTCGTGGGCTGGTCGGGTTTGCTGCTGTTCCCCTGTGCCTATCTGGCGCTGGGCGGC
>NZ_JBRCAD010000018.1:0-6659 GCF_053493415.1 Trichothermofontia sp.
GGCTTTAGTCGTTGCCGGCTAAAGCCAGCACTACCAACGTTGCCGGCTTTACTTTTCGAGCTACTACGTGCCGATATAAAGGGTTTGTGATTCAACAACCTTCACGCGGATGGTTCGGCCAGTCAGGAGGCCACGGGTGCGATCTTCAAGCTGGCTCAGCGGCGGCAGGTCGCCATCGCCCAAGAGGAGGAGGTTCACCGTTCCGTCCGCCGTTTCGGCATCGACCGACAGGACCCGGTAGCCGGACCCGTCGAGCCATTCTTGGCTAAGGGCGTAGGTACGCGCGGCGATCATGTTGGTCATGATCAGTTGATAACTGGCCGCTGAGAGGGGCATCCCGATGATCAAAAAGGCTGCGAAGGCGATCGCCACGGCTCGGCGCTGTGCCCGCGTGTCGAACGGCGACAAAGCGGCCTGCCGGAACCCCATCACGGTAAAAACCAGTGCGCCAGTGAGGAGGATGGACACGTAGTTGGTTACGAAGAGCAGCAGGCTACCGGAGGCGAGACCAGGTTCACCCAGCGCCAGCAGAATCCCCACATTTGCCAGGGGGGGCACCAACGATATCGCAATGGCCACACCTGGCAGTGTGTCAGAAACATCCTTACGCGCGATCGCAAAGGCACCTGCCAAGCCCGTAGCCAGTGCCGCCATGAGATTGAGCGTAGGGCTTCGATGGCATCCAGTGGGGGGAAGTTTTCGTTAGCGAGGAAACGCATGGGTTAGGCCGAAATAATTTAAACTTTTTCGGCTTTGAGGGTTTCGCTGGCATAGCTAAGACAGGCTTGGATGTCTGCCTGGGTTAAGCCGGGATAGTTCCGCTCATAGAGTAACGCCAGATTGTTGAGGCTAGTAGCGAGGGAAAAGTGGGGTAGGATGGGAAAATGAACAGGCTGTTTGGGCAATGACGAATTCTACTCAGCAAGACGCAGAAGCAATTCTCTATTATCTTGCGTCAATCCCTTTTGAGGAGTGTATTGCTCTATCTAAGGAGTTTCGAGAGTTACCCATGACTGCTGGACTGTATGCGGTTCGTCATCGTATCCAAGGTACTCTTTATATCGGCAAGACGAGAGTACTGCGCGATCGCTTCCGTAATGGCCACAAGGCATTGCTATGGGCATTTATTGAGACATTGTAAGTGGCAGATGTGAGGCTTATTTTTTATACGCTTGGGTTTGACCAGTGGCTGCGCTTATCTGCGGATCTGGAAGCTTTGATCATTCAAGCCATTAACCCACCGTACAATGTAAGAATTCCAGCGAGGGATTGATCAATGGAAACGCAGACAACAACAACTGAACATCTCTCCTCTGAATTGGCCTAGATGTTTCTCAATGGTCTGCCAGAGGTGATAAGGATGATTTTCGGGGAGGATATTGGTCAAAATTGCTATTGCCCGTAAGTAGAGGGGGTCGGCCTCGGCATAGCGGCCCATCGACACGTACAGTCCTGCCAGGTTATTGAGGCTGGTGGCGGTGTGGGGATGGTCGGCCCCCAATTGCGGCTCCCGAAGGTGCAGCGATCGCTGAGATTTCAGGACAACGATCGCGATTCCCAGAAATTATCATTTAACATTGGGTCGATACTACTCTCGAACGGCCAAGTATCCGGGAAGTGATATCCTTTTGGGGTATACTCATCCCTCGCAGTACCCAGCGCCAGAAACCACGCATCTTGAAAAGACTCATCCCAATAGGTTTTGAGGCTAGGTGTTTTTTTCAGCCTCAGAGAAATTCGGCGGCGTTGCTCTCTAATGGTGTTTTCCCAGCCATTAAAATAGTCGGGCATATCAACATAGATACGCTTAAGTAAGTGAGACAACAGGATTTCTAGCCTATTTTCAAGTTCTTGTTTTTCAGATCGCCCCAAAGCCTCGATCTCCTCGATCAGGTTTGCCAAATCTAGATGCTCAAAATCCTTAGCTTTGAGCTTGGCTGCTGTGTCTTGGGTCCACAGCAAAAAGTCGGACTCGTATAGGGATTTCTGGGTAATTGTTTGGGACATTGATTTCATTTGTCGTCATTAATAGTTAGAATTAACCTGGGTTAATTTTCAGAAAGAGTTTTTGGCGCTTAGTTATCGCGGTCATTTTCTTGCGATTTATTTATATTGTAGTTCCCGCAAGCGGGTCTGGGTGGTGGGATGGGGGGAGAGGGTAGCGGCTGGCCCCGGCTGGAGGATCTTGCGATCGCCTGTTATAGATTTTGCTGGATGAGCAGAGTGGGGTATTCGCCGGGAGAGATATCTGAGGGGAGTTGGATAGTGACTATATTTATTTATCTAGTGGCATAGAAGATACAATTTCTTGAATCGTTAGGCCACCAAAAAGCTCCTCTTTTAATTGCAGATAATTAGTTTTCTCAGAGGCAGTTTCATTAAGAAAAATAGCAGTTTTTGAAATACCCAATTTTTCAATGAGTGCTTGAATTCCAGCCTGGACAACTTCGTTGTGGTCAGGAACTTTGAGTTCATTAGTTGATTCCATTGTGATCATCCTCTTGGGTAAAAAGCATAATGAAATTGACGGGGTTTAGGATGCTTAATTTTCCATGATAACGTTTTATGAGTTGGTCGTCACAGGTAATAAAGTGATCGGCTGTAGCTGCTTCGGCGCAAGCAAGATGCAAGGCATCTAACCCTTTAATATTATACTCTGATGTTATTTGCTCTGCTCGCTGGGTGGTTGCAGTACTGAAACCTTGAAAGACAGAGGCCGATCGCAAGACGGCCATGAGAAAGCTGCGTCGCTTGGGATTGGGATTTCTGGTGACTTCAAAGATTAGGGCATCTGAGTGAATAAGCTCTACAGCTTTACTTTCCAACAAAGCCTAAACCAACTTGGGTAAAGTGGGTATCTTCGGTGAGGATACGATCGATTCTAAATTCCTGCATGACGACCATTGAGGTTAGGTCGGTGAAGGAGATTTGGGGTTTATCGAGATATTTTAGGCGGAGTTGCTGAGCTTGGGAGAAGCGTTTTTCTTCAATTTGGATTAAGTGAAACTGATCTGTGAGAAAGGCAGCAGATAGTTGCAACATAGCCGATCGCGCCTGTGAGGAATGGAGACGCTTGAAAAATAGGGTAAAGGTCTCATCTAGGACAAAGGTTGTCGTATAAATTAAGGTCTTTTGTGAGATTAAGGTTCGGTACAAATGAGCAACAACCTGATGTTTGCGTTCGCCTGCATCGTTGAGGGTAAGCCAGCCCCATGTATCAACAAAGAGGACCTTATTCATAGAGGGTGGCATCGATCGCGCTTGTCAAAGTTCCGTGATTGGTAGACCCAATAAAGTTTGCGAGGGGATCGACCCAATCGGCTGTGGTGGGTGGGGAGGGAGGCGGATTAGTTTGTAGTTGTTGGCGGGCTTTGGTAAATAGAATAAAGTCTAGAAATTCTTCCAAAAGGTTTTCTGGAGCCTGTTCAATTTCGCGGATGAGTTGTTCTTTGAGTGTCATGGCGGTGATCCTCCTGCTATGTTTAGCATAGCGTGTCTTTACGGTGCCAATTCCCGCAAGCGGGCCTGGGTGAGGGGATGGGGGGAGAGGGTGGCGGCTTCGGCTGCTGGCTTGCTGCATGAGATTGAAGAAATTGCCCCACGAGGTACGAGCCACCCAATTACCGAGGGTGGGGGGAGGAATGTTGATTTTGATAGGTGAGCATGTCCTGGACTAATTCGTCAAAGGTTTCTGCATCTGGTTGTTCATATTTGCTTTTGAGGTAATCGCCGTCTCCGAATTGGCCAATGGCCCAAAATTGGGCAACTTTCCAGGGTTCTAACTGGTGCATGAGGAGGGTAAAAACTTCCTCTATAATTTGCTGATTATTCAGGGTTTTCATCTTCAATCTCCAGGATATAATCAACGGGATTCATGACTTTTAGAATGAGATCTTTACAGCGATTGATGAGTCGCCGATCGCAGGTTAGGAAGGCATAACATTGGGCGGCTTCGGCGGCGGCGATGTGGAGGGCATCGAAGTTTTTGAGACCCTGGGATTGGAGGTGTCTGGCCCGTTCGATGATCAGCGGGGTGAGGGGTTGATAGAGGGTGGCTTGCTCCAGGTAGCTTTGCATAAACTGTTGGCGGATGGGGGAGGGGTTACGCTGGTTTTCTCGCTCTAGGATGGGGGAGTTGACTAAGATAATCGTTTTCTGGGCGATGAGCCGAAAGATGCTGATGCTGGCTTGGGTTTCTAGGAAGATTTTAACTTGGGTTTGGTCGTCAAAGGGGCGGTTGTAGATGCTGGTGTCGAGGTAGATTCTCATGGCTAATGCCGGGATTGCGTTTTGAGCGAGAGGGAGTTGATTTGGTGAAATAGCCAACGGATCAGGGCATAGAGAATCAGGAGAGGCGAAAGGACTAACACCAGAACCCATTGCCAAAGAGTAGGGGGGCTGGATGAGGGTCTCAAACGAGTGAGGGTTTGACGAGCGTTTTGGGTGTTGGGATGGTTAGAACCGAGGGTTTGTTCCCAAATAGCTAGGGCACGAAGGAGGAGGGGTTCGGCCTCAGCATAGCAGCTCATCGCTCGGTACAGTTCTGCCAGGTGATTGAGGCTGGAGGCGGTGTCGGGATGGTCGGCCCCCAATTGCGTCTCACTAATGTCCAGCGATCGCTGGTAGAGGGGTTCGGCCTCGGCATAGCGGCCCATTGCTCGGTACAGTCCCGCCAGGTTATTGAGGCTGCTGGCGGTGTCGGGATGGTCGGCCCCCAATTGCGTCTCCCGAAGGTGCAGCGATCGCACGTAGAGGGGTTCGGCCTCGGCGTAGCGGCCCATTGCTTGGTTCAGGGATTGCTATGATATTGCGATATATGTTGTACTGATCCAGCATCTGCTATACCTGGGAAGACGAAGTAAATAGGGCCATAGAGATATAGCTGAGGGATCTCAGCAGTTTCTATCTCTTCATGCCTTTGTCTAACTGAACGACTACACCTCAGCAGGAAAATATGACTACCTTCGATAGCACCAAGCGCCTGTTACCTGACATCCTGCGGGATGTTGTCTCTGGGACGATTCAGCTTCCAGATTTTCAGCGCGGCTGGATTTGGGATGATAATCACATCCAAAGTTTGCTAGTCAGTATTGGGCGTTCTTTCCCTGTTGGTGCAATTATGCTACTAGAGACAGGCGGAGCAGTCCGGTTTCAAATGCGTCCAGTTGAAAATGTGTCATTATCGGAACCTTTACCGGATGCCGCGAAGCTGATCCTTGATGGGCAACAGCGACTGACAACCCTCACGCAAGTACTCTGCCTGAATGGCCCAGTGAAAACCCGCACAGATAAGGGCAAAGCCATCAATCGCTATTACTACTTCCATATTCCAACTGCCCTTGAAGGGCCAGAACACCTTGAAGATGCATTGCTAGCAGTTGATGACAGTCGGCAGGTAAAGTCTGACTTTGGCCGCCGGGTAGATATTGATCTTTCCTCGCGCGAGCGAGAATGTCACCAGCTTTATTTCCCCTGCAACTGTATTCTATCTTGGTCAGATTGGCTTCAAGCGCTTTCCCGATTCAATGGACAGCATCTATCGACTTTTTTAGAATTCCAAAAGCGTGTAATTGATGCTTTTAACACTTATCAAATACCCATTATTGAACTAAAAAAAGAAACCTCAAAAGAAGCTGTTTGCCTGGTTTTTGAGAAAGTTAATACAGGTGGAGTTCCCCTTTCAGTATTTGAATTAGTTACCGCTAGTTATGCAGCAGACGGTTATAACTTACGGGATGACTGGTTTGGCAGTAAGCTGAGAGCAGTTGAATCTCGGAAAGAGCGCCTTGCTAAGGATGCAATGCTTTCAAGCGTGGAAGCGACAGATTTTCTACAGGCAGTTACCTTACTCTATACGTTAGAAAAGCGTCGGTCAGATATTATTTTAGGTAAACAAGGTAAACAAGTTTCGCCGGTAAGTGCTAAACGGAGCGCAGTGTTAGAATTACCGCTCGATGCTTATCAGCAGTGGGCAAATAAAATTGAATATGGCTTCCGACAGACTGCAAAATTTTTACGCAAGCAGTCATTCTATGATGTTCGCGAATTACCTTATCGTACTCAGCTTTTACCCCTAGCGGCTGTTTTGACTGAATTGGGCGAACGATGGCTTGAACCGCGAATTTATGACAAGCTGACGCAGTGGTTCTGGTGTGGTATCTTAGGAGAACTCTATGGGGGATCTGTTGAAACACGAGTTGCAAACGACGTTGAAGAACTACTAAGTTGGTTTGAAGATGATACCCATACCCCTCGCACAGTTTTAGATGCCTCATTTCAACCCGATCGCCTCGATCGCTTAACCTCTCGCCTCAGTGCTGCTTATAAGGGCATCAATGTACTTGTGTTGCGAGAAGGAGCGCGAGATTTCTTCTGGAAAGCTAGTATTAATGAGCTTGATGCTCAAGAAATTGCCCTTGATATTCACCATATCTTTCCACGATCGTGGTGTGAGGAAAAACAGATTCCCAAAAAGCGATATGACACAATTGTGAATAAAACGACAATTTCCTATAAGGCCAGAAGTGTTGAATCCAGATATAAAACTTTACACTTGAGGGTGCGAGAGTCATACAAGCGTTTCTGGAAGCAAATCGTAGCTCCAATGGACGAGCGAACAGCGACGGCTGAGTTCTAGTTGCAAATAGCGAAACTTGTCA
>NZ_JBRCAD010000019.1:0-19765 GCF_053493415.1 Trichothermofontia sp.
GCCGTGGCGGCCCTACCCGTCCACCCCCATGCCGTCACTCAACTGTCCCAACTGGCAGATTACCTCACCACCCATCCCCTAGAGGGGGCAAAGTTGGTGTTGGCGGCGGTGCAGGCCCCGGCCCCAGGATTCCCCGCTGCCAGCCCCGTGCCTGTACAGGGGTTACTGCGACAGGTCCTAGAGATTGCCCGTGAACAGCAGTGTTTTGGGACACAGCAGGATGCCGTCCAGTCCCTAGCCATGAGTGCCAATGGGTGCTGGCTGGTTTTGGGGGGAGCCGATGGTACAGTACAGTGCTGGGATCGACAGGGGCAGGCAGGCATCCCCCCCATGCTGGGTCACACGGATGCGGTGGCGGCGATCGCCCTTAGCCCGGATGGGGAACTGATCGTCTCTGGAAGTTGGGATGGGACCCTCCGGATTTGGGATTGGGCAGGTCACGCGATCGCCGATCCCTGCCTAGGCCACACCGACTTTGTGACCGCAGTTGCCTTTAGTCCCGATGGTCAACGCATTGTGTCGGCCAGCGTGGATGGTAGCTTGCGCCTGTGGGATCGCCAGGGTCAACCCGTGGGGTTGCCGATGACCGGGTATCCCGGCCTGGGAACCGCCGTGGCGGTTAGCCCCGATGGCACTCTGATCGTGGCCGGTAGTGCCAAGGGTACCCTCACCTTTTGGAACTGGGCAGGCCAGGTGGTACAGCCCCTAGTCACAGCCCACACGGCAACGATCACCGATCTGGCCTTTAGCCCGGACGGCCAACTGATCGTCTCGGCCAGTAGTGATGGCACCTTGCGTTTGTGGAATCGCCAGGGGCAAGCCATTGGCCCTCCCCTCCAGGGACATACGGATAGCGTCGAAACGGTTGCCTTTAGCCCCGATGGTACCCTGATCCTATCCGGAAGTGCTGACATGACCCTGCGGCTGTGGGATTGTTGGGGCAATGCGATGGGGCCGCCGCTCCTTGGCCATCAGGATCAGGTGGAAGCGGTGGTCTTTCATCCCAGTGGTCGCCAAGCCTGGTCGGCGAGTAGTGACGGTACAATCCGGTGCTGGGATGTGTGGGGCAACCGGTTGGGGCCTGACCTGCGGGGGCACACGGACCTCATTGAGGCGATCGCGATTAGCCCCGATGGGACGCGGTTGGTATCCGGCGGCTGGGATCGCACCCTGCGACTGTGGGATCTTCAGGGAGAGACGGCACCTGCTTGCTGGGAGGGCCATACCGATTTTGTGGCAGCGGTTGCCTTTAACCCGGCGGGCGACCGGATTGCCTCCGGCAGTTGGGATGGTACGGTGTGCCTGTGGACCCTGACTGGAGACTGTGTTCAGCAGTATACGATCGTCCCGGAGGCCGCGATCGCCTGCGTAGCCTTCAGCCCGGATGGTCATTGGGTGTGGGCGGGCAGTGCCAATGGTTATCTCCACAGATGGGATTTGCGTACCCAGAGTAGCGACCTGCGGTACCCTGGGCATAGCAATTATGTTGCCGCCTTGGCGTTTAGCCCCGATGGTCGTTACTTCGTTTCCGCCAGTACCGACGGCACCCTACGCATCTGGGACCCGCATGGTCACCCTTTGGTGTCCCCCTCCCACGGGCACACGGCAGCCGTCACGGCAGTCGCGATTAGCCCTGATGGCAGTTTGATTGCCTCTGCTGGACGGGATGGTTACCTGCGGTTTTGGAGTCCCCAAGGGGAAGCCATTGCCAACTTCTACCCAAGCGGGACGATCGCCCCCCGGATGGCTGCTCCCGCAGAAGCCCCACCGCTGCTGACAAGCCTTGCCTTTAGCCCGAATGGCGACCAAATCCTCATTGGGCGTAGTGATGGGCATGTTTGCCTGTGGGATGTCGTCGGGCAAGCCTTGCTAGGGTCGCCGTGGCTGGCCCATGCCGATTTTGTAACGACGGTAGTCTTTAGCCCAGATGGCCAGATGATTGCGACGGGAAGCGCCGATCGCACCATTCGCCTGTGGCGGGGCGGTAATTGGCAAGATTGGTTACGCGCCTGTCACGATCGCTTGGCCCAGCATCCTTTCTACCAAGATGCGGTAAACCCAAATCGGCCCCCCACGGTTGACACGATCGCGGCCTTGTCCGTCCAGTTGCCCTCGGCCATAGAAAATTAAGTCGATCTGAAGATCAACCTTACCGATCGCACGGCGTTCAAGACCGTGTGGGAAAATAGGAACTGAAGTTGCCATCACTCGCCTCGGCTAGGGTGGGTGGGGGTTGACTGATCATGGTTTAACGATGTTGTTATGACCCAAACCTATACAGCCCAAATTCATCACCAAGGCCAGAGCTACACCCTTGAAGTGGCTGCTGATCAGACCATTTTGCAGGCTGCCGAAGCGGCGGGGCTGAGCTTACCCAGTTCTTGCAATGCGGGCGTGTGTACGACCTGTGCTGCCCTGCTCCTAGAGGGCACAGTGGACCAAGGCGATGGCATGGGCATTAGTCCAGAGTTGCAAAAACAGGGCTACGCCTTGTTGTGTGTTTCCTATCCCCGTTCCGATCTGAAGATTGAAACTGAGAAAGAAGATACGGTTTATCAACTCCAGTTTGGGCAGTTCCAGAAGTCATGAAGTAGGGATGGTGGTTATGGTTACCCATCTGGTGACGGCAGAAGTCCCGCTGCAAGATTCCCCCTCAGCCATGCAGCAGGTCATTGAAGCCGCCCTTGTCCAACAGGGAAACCCCCTGCGTTGGGCAGTCACGGCGGTGAATCTTGAACAGCAAACGGTGTTGGTGGAGGCGATCGTGACCATTGGCGAGGTCAGCACCGAGATTGCGCCTACCCTAGTTCCCGCTTGAGTCGGCAGTCTGTCTCCCCTCCCTATACGGCACTCCTGCTGGTTCCCACGGGGATTGGCGCAACGATCGGGGGGTATGCGGGGGATGCGTTGCCAGTGGCACGGGCGATCGCGGCGACGGTGGATTGCCTGATTACTCACCCCAATGTCTTAAATGGGGCACATCTATATTGGCCCCTGCCCAATGCGCTCTATGTGGAAGGATATGGCCTCGATCAGGTTGCAGCAGGCGAGTGGGGCTTGCGGCCTGTCCCCGGTCATCGAATTGGGTTGGTTTTAGATGCCGCGATCGAGCCGGATCTGCGGTGGCGGCAGTTACAGGCAGCGGATGCGGCCAGAGCCACCTTGGGTTTGGACTTAACCGATTATGTCATCACTGATCAGCCCCTCGGTGTGACCCTGTGTACAGCAACTTCTGGGGCGACTTGGGGCACGATCGCCAATCCGGATAGTTTGCTGCGGGCGGCGGCTACGCTGATCCAGCAGGTGGGGGCGACGGCGATTGCGGTGGTGGCCCGTTTCCCCGATGACGAGGGCAGTGCAGCGCTTCAGAACTATCGCCAGGGCCAAGGCGTTGATCCCCTCGGTGGGGCGGAGGCGGTGATCAGTCATTTGGTGGTCCGCCAGTTCCAGATTCCCTGTGCCCACGCACCCGCGTTGCGGCCCTTGCCCTTGGAGCCAAATTTAGCCCCGCGATCGGCGGCGGAGGAGTTGGGCTATACCTTTTTGCCCTGCGTGCTGGCGGGTCTGAGTCGGGCACCCCAGTTTGTCACCCAGTCCCAGGGAACAGCAAACTCGGCAGGTTTAGCCGGAGAAATTTGGGCCGATCAGATTAATGCCGCGATCGTGCCTGCCGATGCCTGTGGCAGTCGCGCCCTCATGAGCCTGAGTGATCGCACGACTCGCATCATTACCGTGGCCGAAAACCAGACGACGATGCAGGTAACCGCAGCTTCCCTGGGGATACGGGCGATCGCGGTTAACTCCTATTTGGAAGCGATCGGTGTCCTGGCCTGCGATCGGGCGGGCATTAGTCCCCTCGCGCTACGTCCCCACTTGGCGCAGATCCAACCCTTAGCCGCTCCATGCCCTATCCGTTCGCCACAATAGAGTAACCGCCACCGTATTGCCATCCCTGTCCTGATCCGATCGCGACAACAGGCATGACACGATCACGAGAACCCTTTCACGGGCGGCAATATGCTTACATAATGAGCCAAGCTGGCTCTGGTGCGAGGCCCTCGGTTTTTGGCTAGGGCAATGGCTGAAGCTCCAGAGCATCTCCAGAGCATCGTCAGCCCCCCCTTGAGGGGTTATGCCCGTAGGGGAGTCATGATGCTCATCGCGGGGGGTATCTATCAACTAGGCAGCCATCCGGCGAAGGGGCCCATGCGCAACCCAAGCCAGTCCCGGCTAGCTCTACGGCACCTAGCGGTACACTAGAGGAACACCGTCATCTTAGCGGAACCCGCTATTGCCCGTGGCTAACCAGCACTCGAATCTACCGGAACTCGAACCCCTGACCCGTACCCAAATCCTGGTGGCAATGGGAAGTACTGCTGTTGTTCTCTTGGTCATTGCCAAGCTGTGGCTGCAATTTGGGCACGTCGATCTGTTAGCGATCACCTGGCAAGGAACCGCTATCCTGGCCGGCTTAGGGTTAGGCATGGGGGTGACGATAGCCAGTTCTCTGGTGTATCAATTCTGGGGAGCCTATCGCCAAAGTGCTGACTATTACCTGGCTTTGGTGTTGAAGCCCCTGACCTTGACGGACTTAGTCTGGCTGGGGCTGTTACCAGGTCTAAGTGAAGAACTTCTGTTCCGGGGCGTGATGCTGTCGGCCTGGGGGCTAACGCCGATCGCGGTGGTACTCTCCAGCCTCTGCTTCGGCATATTACACCTGAGTGGGCGGCAGCAATGGCCCTATGCGATTTGGGCAACGGTGATTGGTTTACTCTTTGGGTTTAGTGCGATCGTCACTGGCAACCTGCTGGTACCGGTCCTAGCCCATATTTCCACCAATTGGCTATCGGGCTATCTTTGGAAACGCGGTCAACTCTTAGAAGAGGGGCGTTAGTCGTGGCCAAGGAGAACTAGCATCGCGGCAAGCAGTAGGGTTCTCCTGTTGCGCTCCAAACCGGATGGCCGACAGCGTCAATACTACGGGAATCACCAAGATGATACATTGGGGCTGGAAGTTGCAACCCTGACCCGATGCGATCGCGGGGTTGGGGGATCGACTTCGCGACTTGCTTGTGCATTCTGAGAGGGTACGATGTCGTTCTCCGATGAAGATCCGTTACAGGAACAGCCCTCCGACTCTTCTACGGCTGAGCCACCCTTGGGGGACGGTAACGATCGCCGTCCATCTGGCGCAAACCGTTGGCTGAGTCGCCAATTACGGCGCACGATCGCCCTGCTGGATGAAATCATCGCAGCCCTGGAAACCCGCCCTGCCCCGCGCTCCCAGGTGGGTAGCTGGTTTCAGGCAATCGCCATTCCCCTCCAGATCCTCTGGCGGCAACTCCTGCTGAGAATTCGGCGTCGCTTACCCTCAGGGGTCCAACAGACGCTTTCGGATGCGGTTTTAACTGGCATTACCCTGGCCGTGGTGGTCGTGGGCATCGGGTTGGTGCTCAGTGTCTTGCCCGGTAAGCCAACGGTGGCCACGGCTCCCCTTGCCCCTAGCGTAGCCACATGCCCCCCCTGTGACCAAACCCCAACCCCAGTTGCCACGGCTCCCCCAGAGCCGGCATCTACGCCGATCGCGCCCCCTGTTGCGGAGCCGGCGCGCCGCCCCGAACCCAAACCTGTCTCCCCACCAGCTCCCCCACCGCCTGCCGAACTAACACCCGAACAAAGCCTGCTGGCGGCCATTCAAAGTGATATTGCTGAAGTTTCGGTGCAGTATGCCGATGGGTTAGTCCAATCAGTCCAGGCCAATTTCCCCCAAGGTCGGCTAGTGGTAACAGTCAGCGATGAGTGGTATAGCCTCGACCTGAATCGCCAGGAACGGCTAGGGGCTGAATTGCTGTCCCAGGCTCGCCGTCTTGATTTTGTGCGGTTGGAACTGCGCGATCGGAGGGGCACCTTGCTGGCCCGTAGTCCGGTAGTGGGCAGTACCCTGGTTATCCTGCAACCGGTTCGTCCACGATCGCAGCCGCCAACGACTCCTTAAAGCGCTTGCCGCCAAATTTCGCGACGATCAGGTCATCATAGGTATCGGCAATCGTCACGACCGAGAGGATGCAGGTTTGCAACTCCAGCAGATCCATATTTTCGCCACCGAGAACGGTATGGGCAAAAATGACCTGGTTGGCTTCATCGAGGTGAAAGGCCCCAAAGCGCATACGGCGGTTTTCTGCGAGCAGGTAATGCATCAGTTCGCAGTCAATCCCACTGCCGATGGTGACGCAACTGGAAGCTCGGACGATGGCCAGATCCCGTTCTTCCCAAGGATGAACCTCCCAGGGCAGCACTTCGACTTCAACCATCGTTGAACCATAGCGCAGGGTAAAGTGGGGGCGATCAGGATCTGATCGGCACGCATTCTTAAAAAACGCGGATTGACGCAGGTAGTCATCCACTTTGCGATAGGTAATTTCCTGAGCACGGTTGGTAAAGGTTAGGGACATAGGGAACCGGGAATCGGGAATGGGGAATTAGGAAGGCGAGTGCGAGCATTGCGCTACAGCGGCGTCCTAGATATGCACAGACGGCTATCCCACGCGTTCAGCCGCAATCTGCCAAGACTGAGTTGTTCTCCATTGTTGTCTATGTTCCTGGAAGTTCGCTACACCAGATCGGGTGACTTGGGCGATCGGGATAGGTGAGTGGGAGAGGCCAGGACGATCGCAAGCGGGCCACAGGGTAGCCATAAACAGGATGGCCATAACCGGTTGTCTGGCCGCCTAAACGGCTTCACCAAAGGAAGTGTGGCAGAATAGCTCTTGGGAATGTTAAGCGTAAAGTATTGCTAAAATCCTGATTGCGGGATTGAAATATTGCGGGATTGATATTATGGCGGCGGCGGTGTTAATTGAGAAGCTGCAAAAACGGTATGGGGACGTGGCGGCAGTCAAGGATGTGTCCCTCCAAATTGAACCGGGGGAGATCTTTGGCCTACTGGGTCCCAATGGGGCGGGGAAAACCACCACGCTGCGCTGTTTGTGTACCCTGACCCAACCGGATGCGGGTCGCCTAGAGGTGGCGGGCCTTTCCGTTGTGGAGCATCCCAAGGCGGTGCGGCAGCAGTTGGGCTATGTGGCCCAGGAAGTGGCGCTGGATAAGATGCTGACCGGGCGCGAATTGCTGGAACTTCAGGCGGCGCTCTATCACCTCCCGCGTGCGGTCATTCCCGATCGCATTACCCAGGTTCTCAATTTACTGGGCATTACCGACTGGGCCGATCGCAAAACTGGGACCTATTCCGGCGGGATTCGGAAGCGGTTGGATCTGGCGTCGGGGTTATTGCATCAACCCAAGGTGCTGGTGTTGGATGAGCCGACGGTGGGGCTGGATATCGAAAGTCGGGTGGCCGTGTGGGCGTTCCTGCGCCAATTGCGATCGCAGGGGATGACGATCCTGCTCACCAGCCATTACCTAGAGGAAGTCGATGCCCTCGCCGATCGGGTGGCGATTATCGATCAGGGGACGGTGATTGCCTGTGGGACACCGGGTGAATTGAAGGATCAGGTAGGGGGCGATCGCATTACCCTGCGGCTGCGCGAGTTCACCGATCCGGAAGAAGCCACTACGGCAAAGACCGTGCTGCAAGGGTTGCCCTTTGTCCAGGAGGTGATTATCAACCGTGCCCAGGGGAATTCCCTGAATCTGGTCGTAACCCCGCAGGATGATGCCCTGAGCTTAGTTCAGGCAGCATTACAGGCGGCCCAACTGCCCGTGTTTGGGATTGCCCAATCCCGCCCCAGCTTGGATGATGTTTACCTGGCGGCCACGGGGCGGACGCTGCTGGATGCGGAGTTAGCGGCGGCGGAGGGTCAGGCAGGGGGGAAGCAGAAAGCAAAGAAAAAGTAGGGGTGTTGTCGGTTGTTAGCACAACGTATGTCCTGGGACTTTAGCAAGGGAAAGAATCGCTACCAATAAGATGTACCCAAATCGAGATGTTAACGTCCTTTCGTATTGTTAGCTTCACCTCAGTATGAGTAGGCTGAATTTGCTGGCTGACATTCATATCTCTCCTTGTAATTGGTAAGACCTATGAGTTCAAGTGTGACCCCTTCTCCTGCATCCGGTGCCTCGGTCCCGCAATCGGCGATCGCGCCAGTCGCAACCACGCTCCCCGGCATATTTTCTGGGGCGTTCTTTCAGGAAACGGCAGCCCTGACACGGCGTTTATTTATTCAACTCCAACGGCGACCGTCTACGCTGATCGCCGGGGTGATCCAACCGTTGATGTGGCTGATCCTGTTTGGAGCGCTGTTTCAGAACGTGCCGGAAGGTTTATTCGGGGAAAGCCAGAACTACGGCCAGTTCCTAGGGGCAGGCATTATTGTGTTTACCACCTTTGGGGGTGCCCTGAATGCGGGATTACCCGTCATGTTCGATCGCGAATTTGGCTTCCTTAATCGGCTTCTGGTTGCGCCCCTGGCTTCCCGGTTCTCGATCGTCCTGGCCTCCGCGATTTTTATTACTACCCTCAGCTTGATTCAAACAGCGGCGATCGTGGCCACGGGGGTTGCTTTGGGAACGGGATTACCCGGTCCTTTGGGCCTGGGGTTGGTGGCTCTGGTCGTGACGCTCCTGGTCCTAGCCGTGACAGCCCTCAGTTTGGGATTAGCTTTTTCCCTGCCGGGGCATATTGAATTGTTGGCAGTCATTTTCGTGACTAATTTGCCACTTTTGTTTGCCAGCACAGCGCTGGTACCCCTGTCCTTTATGCCGTCCTGGTTACAGTGGGTGGCGACCTTGAATCCCCTCAGCTATGCGATCGAACCGATTCGCTATGTCTACCTCCACCCCGATTGGAGTCTGGGCAGTGTGGTGATGCAGGCCCCCTTTGCTGACATTACCTTGGGCATGGCTCTGCTCGTGTTAACTGGGTTTACCGCGATCGCCGTCACGGTGATTCAACCCCTCATCCGGCGGAGCTTGGGGTAAGAAAGCGTTGGGCAGGCATGGGATGTCAGGATTCGCCAGCAGAGAACGCCAGTCCCCCACAATCGGGCCTATTACTGGAATAATTGAGCTAAAGGATTGAGGAACGCTGAACCATGTCCAACAAAAGTGCTGGCCCCTTCCTCGGTGGCTTGCTGCTGGGCGCGGCGATCGGGACGGTTACGGGCTTGCTGCTGGCTCCCCGCACGGGCCGGGAAACTCGCCAGTTTCTAAAAAAATCAGCCGATGCCCTGCCCGAATTGGCCGAGGATCTTTCCAGTAGCGTCCAGCTCCATGCCGATCGGCTGTCGGAAACGGCCCTACGGAACTGGGATAGTACCCTCAATCGGCTGCGGGAGGCGATCGCGGCGGGGGTAGAAGCCAGCCGTCAGGAACAAGCGGCCATTGCCCAGCTTGAGGCTGAACCCGAACCCACTGCTTCAGAAGTGCGTTAGTCCCCGGTTGGCACTATCCTGTTCGCGTAGCGTCTCCGCAGGAGAATCGCGGTTGCTCCCGGCAGAACACGGGTGGCCAATCGCGGTAGATGTCAGATAACGTGACCAGAGGCTTTCGCTGTGACAGATCCCCTTTTCTGGCTTGGCTGTTCTTTGCTCCTAGTGGCCGTGAGCTTAACGGCGGTGCTGGTGGCTGCGATTCCAGCCCTCCAGGAAGTGGCGCGGGCAGCCCGGAGTGCGGAGAAATTATTTGATACCCTCGGACGTGAATTTCCCCCCACCTTAGAAGCCATCCGTCTGACGGGCCTAGAAATTAGTGAACTGACGGACGATATTACCGATGGGGTTAAAAATGCGGGTCAGGTGGCCAAGCAGATCGATCAAGGTCTCACCAGTACCCGTCGCCAGGTTCGTAAAGCACATATCTCAACTCGGAGTGCCGTTGTCGGTCTGAAAGCCGCTTGGAAAACCTTTACCCAGCCTAGTTCTAAAGGGAATCCCCATCGTTACGGGAGCGTTCGCGCCGCGTCTCCGTCGGAGAATCGCCTGCCTCCCAGCCCTAGCGCCAGGGAATTCCTGCCGCCAGAGGCAGAGAGCGATTTAACGGGTGAGTTGCGTCCCCGTCCCCTGGATGAGGACTTGCCATCATGAGCGATCGCCGATCGGGTTTACGAGGCCAAGGCCAGATGATCGGGACCTATATCCTGCTGGTGGCGATCGCCCTGGTCATGCTACTGCCCCTCCTGTGGCTGGTGAGTACATCGCTCAAATCCCCCACGGAAGACATTTTCCAATTTCCGCCCCAGTTTTTGCCGGAACGTCCCACGTGGCAAAACTTCCAAACCGTCTGGCAGACCCATCCCTTCGCCCGCTATCTGTTTAACAGTACGCTGGTTTCAGTCCTGACGGTGGGCTTCAATCTCCTGTTTTGCTCCCTGGCAGCCTATCCCTTAGCCCGGTTGCAGTTCCGAGGACGGGATTTCATTTTCACGGTGATCGTCGCCACGATTTTGATCCCGTTTCAGATTGTGATGATTCCCCTCTATGTGCTGGCGGTGCGGCTGGGGTTGCGCAATACCTACCTGGGGCTGATTTTCCCCGCGATCGCGTCAGCCTTTGGCATTTTTCTGCTGCGACAGGCGTTTCAAGGCGTACCTAAGGAACTCGAAGAAGCAGGGCGCATGGATGGCTGTACGGAATTGGGGTTATGGTGGCACGTCATGTTACCGGCGATCCGGCCTGCCCTCGTCACCCTGGCGATTTTTGTCTTTATTGGGGCCTGGAGTGATTTTCTCTGGCCGTTGATTTTGCTCGATCGCCCGGAACTGTATACGTTGCCGCTGGGGGTGGCCACCCTTGCTAGTGCCTTTTCCCTGGACTGGCGGTTGATTGCGGCGGGGTCGGTGATCTCGATCGCGCCCATTCTGCTGCTATTTCTGGTGATGCAACGGTATATTCTGCCCACGGATGCCGGATCGGGTTTAAAAGGTTAAGAGATTTAGTCAATCCGGTCCCGGAAATCCGCAATTCTAAGGAGAGTGAAACTGCCTGGCGCGGGGAACACTGAAAGTGTACTGGTAAATCACTATGGGTAGTCTCCCAGTTATGTGGCGCAGACTCGAAAATTTTTTATATAGCCTCCAAACGTATCAAGAGCTTAGTCCTGATCTGCATATCCGGCAGCAGGTGAATCAATGGCTCTCCCAGCGATCGGCTCTGAATCCAACCGAGTGGTATAGCCACTTCTGGCAACCACGGGGAGTCTCAAAGGCTGTGGCAACGTTTGTCTATAACCATCTTACCGACTATTCTGGGTTAGAAATTGCCCGGACCTGGCCCACAGATCACCTGGAGCAGGATTTGCACCTGACACTAGTGTGCTGGTTTGATTGGCACTTGGAACTCTGTGAGCACTTTTGTCAGGAGTTTGATGCCGATCAGGATGCTTGCCTTGCTGTCCAACAACTCAAGACCATGCAGGAACTGGTGCTGTTTCTAGAGGAGCGGGCAACTGTCTCGTTATCCCCCCACCTCTGAGCCGTTATTTTAGTAAAAGAGGGAGCGCGGTTAAAACGGCCTTGACCTTTGGCTGTCCTAGGCGTTGTTTTACGTTTGTAGTAGCGACTTTAGTCGCCCAAACGGCCTGCTTCCGGACTTTTCAGACACCCACTTAGAGATTTTGGAGCAAGCCTGTGGCAATGCCCAACAGAATCAGGCTGCCAAAGATCAGGCGATACCAGACAAAAACCCAGGTATCGTGGGTTTGTAAATAGCGCAATAACCAGGCGATCGCGACGTAGGAAAAAATCGCTGATGAAATGACCCCCACCGCCAACACGAGCAGATTATTCTGCCCCGGATTATCCTTGAGCAAACCTAGCAATTCTACAACCCCGGCCAGGGTAATCGCTGGAATTCCCAATAAGAAGGAGAACCGGGCCGCTGCTGCCCGTTGTAGCCCGATCGCTAAGCCGGCAGTTAGGGTAGACCCCGATCGCGACACCCCCGGAATCAGGGCCAAGGCTTGGGCCAACCCCATACTCACCCCATCCCACACCGTCAGGCTCTTGAGTTGACGCTGGTGACTGCCCCACTTTTCCGTGGCTGCTAACAACAGGGACATGACGATCGAGGCCAGGGCGATCGCGCCCATACTGCGCAGGGGGGAGCGATCGAAATCGGGGATCAACACCTTGATCAAGAGGCCCGCGATCACGATCGGGATCGTCCCCAGAACAATCCCCACCGCCATCCGGAATTCCAGGGCTTCATATTGCTGGGTGAGCAGGGCACGCAGGCTCCCCCGTGTAATCTGGACGAGATCCCGCCAAAAGTAGCCAATGACCGCCACAATACTGCCCAGTTGAATCACCGCCGTAAAGGCCACACCAGGATCACCCCATCCCAATACAACGGGAACGACTTTCAGGTGGGCAGTGCTGCTAATTGGCAAGAACTCCGTTAGTCCTTGTACAACTCCTAACAGGAATGCCTGGACGATCGTTAGGGGGGCAGTGGTCGCAGCAGCGGCGGCATCGAGGGCTACTCTCCCATCCGGCACCTGTCCGAGAAGCAACCCGACGGTCAGCGTATTAGAAGTCATCGAAAAATTTGGGCCTGAAACCCCGTCCTTGCAGGACGGCTTTACGTCTCACAGTCTAGCGGATACCCTGAAAAACAATTGTGGGGCAGGCAGGGTGCCTACCCCGGAGACAGCCGCGACGGCGATCCTCCACGTTCGATTAAATTTGCCAAATCACTGAGTTTCGCGTTGCAGCCGAATCACATTTTCTGTTAGGTTTTCAAACGTATCATCATGGCTAATCACAAATAGCTGGCGAAAACTGCGGAGATTAGTCAGGGCTTCGGCTAGCTGTTGTCGTCGCTGGCGATCCATGTTGGTAGTCGGTTCGTCGAAAAAAGCGACATCAATCTCGGCGAGCGTTCGCAGCAGGGCGAGGCGGACGGCGAGGGCGGCACACATCTGTTCCCCGCCGGAAAGGCTTTTGAAATTACGCCAATGGCCGGATTCCTGGACCCGGATTTCGTAGTCAGGGGTCCATTCCAATGCCACGTTCTCCCGGGTAAGCAGTTCTCGGAAGAGACGATCGGCCTCGCGGGAGATTTCGGCAAGGTAATACTGGGTAATCCGAGGACCCGCCAGGTTATAGACTTGGCGGGCATCGCTAATAAATTGGCGGATACGGTGGCATTGGGCTAGTTCCTGTTGAGTTTGTTGCAATTGGGCCGCGATCGCAGCGCGGTGTTCCAGTTCAGCCGCAAGACGCTGGCAATTTTCACGTTTAGCGGGCAGCCCTCCTAGGAGTTGATTTTTACGATCGTTGGCCTGGCTAATCTCTGCTTGTAATACCTGCAAACGCTCAGCATCGTGCTGTTCTAGGAGACGATCGTAGGTCGTCTGGACTTCAGTTTGTTGGGCTTCTAAGCGTTCAATTTGTGCACAAATCTCATCATAAGTTGCCTGGTATTCAGTCTGACGATCAGCTTCTTTTTTATTTTCAATAAATAACACGTAACCGGCTTGATAGGCTTGCTTGATTTGGGTTTGATGCTCCATGCGATCGTCCAAGTCGGCAAAGGTTGCTAGCTGTTGCTCCAAGTCAGCAAGCTGTTGGGTGAGTGGCTGTTGCTGGGCTTGCTGTTGGGCATAGCGTTGGGCGATCGCGTCTCGGTGTTGTAATTCCTGTTGGCGGAGAGCCATGCGGCCACGGGGGTCATTGAGGGCTTGCAGGGCGGCCAAATGGCGATCGCGCTGTTGTTGTACCGCTGGTTCCTGGGCCAGCTCGGCCTCCAACTCCGTCAAGCGGGTGGCCAGATCTTGCAACATTGCCTGTACTTGGGTTTGTTGGGCCTGGTGATCGGGCAAGGTTTGGAACTGGGCACGGCTATCGTAGGCTTGGGTTAGGGCTTGCTGGGCCGTTGCTAATTGGACCTGTAGCTGTTCTGGATTAGTTTGATGTTGAAGATCAGTGTAAATTTGGGCTAAGTGACTGAGTAACTCATGGCTTAGGGTCTGCCCGGTTGCTAGGGCAGTTAATACCTGCTCCCGAATCTGACTGTCTAGTTGGGCAGCAGTGGCTAAGGTTTGGAAGGCGGTTTTTACGGCTTCAATTTGGGCTACGAAGCGATCGCGTTCTGTTTCCCCCCAGGTTAGTAATGCGCGTAGTTCCTGCTCAAACTGTCGGGCCGCCCCCAGACGCGCCAGTTGAACCTGATATCGCTCGACTTGGGCTTCTAAATCAGGAATGGTCGCCACGATCGGCGCTAGGGTTTGCAGGCGATCGCAGATGACCGTGACCTGGGCTAGACGGGTTTGCTGTTCCTCTTGTTGCCGACTGAGTAATTGGCGATCGTTCCGATAAGCCAGAAAGGTTTGTAGCTGGCGATCGCACGCAGTCAATTCCATTTCCAAGATCTGTTGCTGCTGTAGGAGTGGCGTTAATGCGGTAAGTTCCTGTTCCAGGGTGGCTAACCGTTGCATTTGACCTTGGGATTCGGCCATCTGCATCGTCAACTGATTAAGTTGTTGCTGGCAGAAATCTCGCTGTTTCTGTAGCGTTTGGACTTGTTTTTGCTGTTTTGCTAAAGCCTGAAGTGCCTGCTCTGCCGCCTGATAGGTGTCATAGCTAACCTGATTGATTTGACACAGTTTTGTCGCAGATTGAGCCTTGGCGAGTAATTCCTGATGGGTCTGCCGCAGTTGGATCTGGCTAGTGATTTGTGTGGCTAACTGTTGCAAGGTATCGCGATAGCCTTGTAGGGTTTTGGCTTCCGCTTGCAGCATACTTAGCTGCTGGGTTAATTCAGCAATCTGCGTGGTTAAATCACTCAGGATTTTTTCATCCTGCTGCACCTCAGCCTCACACTGGGTGTACTGAGTCTGTAGGGTTTGCCAGTCACTTAAACGGGAGTCTAGATCGGCGATCGTTCTTTCTAAATCAGCTACCTGGGCTTTTGCATAATTTTCCAGTCGCAGGCTCTCCTTATAGACTTTTTTGTATTCTTCAACCTTGAGGATGGGATCAAACACACGCTTACGTTGTTCAGCCGTTTTCAGGAAATCAACTGTAAATGTACCCTGGGGAATACCAATGATATTGACAAATAAATCCGCTAATTTCGTATGGGTGGGTACACCTAGGTGGCTCTGGAGCCAGGGTATAACCTCTTCCTCAACTCGCTTAATCTCCAGGTTGACTTTGGCTTGAGGATCGTAAATTTCATATCCCTTACTTGTACAACGTCGCACGCGATAGGTCCGGTGATCCTGATGGGAGATAAAGGTCACGATCGCCTGGGTGCTGGCCGCGCCCTTACGAATTAACTCCGCTTTGTTGTAGCTGCTGTAGTCAAATAAAGTCCAAGCGATCGCTTCGAGAATACTGGTCTTACCAGCTCCATTTTCCCCGCAGATGGCATTTGTCCCCATCTGGAATTCCAAATAACGATCGCGGTGGGCTTTGAAATTTTTCAGGCTAACGGAAAGGATTTGCATACCGAGATGTGAGGGTGCGCGACTATCTTAATATACGGCTCAGATTACAGCACTTCTATACCCGGTGAGGTACAGACAAGGGGCTTAAGCCCCTTGTTCACAAGGCTTGACAGCACTTCATTAGAGAGGAAACGGCTGTATACGGCTCAGATTAATATACAGTCGCAACCAAGGGGAAGCCTCTTCAACGGCTGGGATGCGGCTTGAGCACGGTTAATCCCCAAACAGAATCGACAAAATCACGAGGAGGGTAAAGCCAATAATAATGCCGATCGTGCCTTCATTCTCGCGCCCGCGTCGATTCGACTCAGGGATAATTTCATCACAAATGACAAACAACATCGCCCCCGCCGCAAAGGTAAGCGCCCAAGGCAGAGACGCCTGGGCCACACTGACAATCCCCAACCCCAGGAAACTCGCGATGGGTTCGATCATGGCCGTCAAAAGGCTCACCCACAGGGCATAGGCGATCGTATAGCCTTCGGTAACCAACGACATGGCCACAATCAAGCCTTCGGGGAAATTTTGTAACCCAATCCCCAGGGCCGTCAGCATACCAGTCTGCACATCCTCACTGCCAAAGCTCACACCTACGGCCAACCCTTCGGGAAAATTATGCAGAGCGATCGCGATAATAAATAACCATACCCGTGCTAGACGGCTCGCCTTCCGGCAATCGACACCCTTAATAAAGTGCTCATGGGGGGCAAACTGGTGGATCAGCGCCAGCATTAAACTTCCGAACCCAATGCCCAGCAGAATCACCAGGGCAACCGCTAACCGATTCCCATAGCGCTGACTAGCCGCATCAATGCCAGGGAGCAACAGGGAAAACGCAGTTGCCGCCAGCATGACCCCGCCCCCAAAGCCCAGCAAGACGGTAATCAGCCAATCGTTGAGCCGTCGGAGGTACAGAACTGGTAAAGCACCGGCAAACGTGGCACCGCCTGCCAGTAAAATTGCGCCCATGCTAGCGGGTGATAAAGTCATAGACTTCGAGTATATCTCGCTAATCTCCCAACATTAATTCCCAAGCCTCCAGCAAAATGGCTGCCTGCTGTGCCCCACTTTCTGGCAATAGCGATCGCGCCTTATAAAACGATGCCTTGGCATCACTCGATCGGCCTAACTGTTTGAGGGCTGCACTGCGTAAGAACCAAACAAGCGACCAGTAGGGCACCAGTTGCAGGGCACGATCGAAACTAGCTAAGGCGGCTTCGTGTTGCTTCACGCGGAAGAGTAAAATCCCCCGATGGCACCACGCTTCGTAGTTATTCGCTTGCAATTGCACCACCCGTTCATAACACCCCAAGGCTTCGGCTGGCTGGTTAAGCGTCCGTAGGGCATCGGCTTTGCGACACCAGGCATCGGCATTCTCAGGATTGGCCAGGATTGCCCGATCGTAGGCCGCGATCGCCCCCTCTAGGCGTCCTAGTTTCAATAACATATTGCCCTGGAGCAGACTGGGTGCTCCCCCCAATAAACGGGAGATGAGCGACGGGGAAGTAGCGGGTGTGGCCGTTGCGGTGGTGGCGGCCCCGACCGGAATCCCGATCGGCAGTTTCTTTAACTCTGCCAGGACAGCGGCGGCTGTTTGATAGCGTTGGGCCGGATCGGGTTGCAAGAGGCGATCGAGGATGGCGGCCAATTGGGCACTGACGGGGGTGCGCAGATAATCACGCCAGACCCAACGACGATCGCTGCTGTCGTAGAGGTTAAATGGCTCAATTTGGGTGAGCAAATGAATACAAGTCACGCCCAAACTATAGAGATCGCTGGCAAACACCGCCCAACCCTTCTCCTGCTCCGGGGCGGCATACCCCAGGCTATAGATGCGGGTGCCAGCCTTGCCAAGGGCGGTGTGGGTGGCAGACTTGGCTGCCCCAAAATCCACCAAGACCAGCTTGCCCACGGCTGGCGCAGGCACATTCTGGCCGTTACTGTTTGTAGGAGGGGTTGGAGCCACCCGACGACGGATAATATTTTCCGGTTTGATATCCCGGTGGATCACCTGGCGATCGTGGACATATTGGAGCACCGGCAGGAGATCACTCAAAACCTGGCGAATCTGATCTTCATCGAAGGCCCCCTGTTGTTCTAGCTCCTGTTGCAGATTCAAGCCATCAATGAGTTCCTGGACTAGATATTGCTGCTTGCCCTCGGAAAAATAGGCATAGAGTTCCGGGATCTGGGCATGGGAGCCAAGTTCTTCGAGTTGCTTCGCCTCATGGGCAAACAGGGCGGCGGCTTTTTCCCAATTTCCGGCTCCCTGTACCTGGGGCAGAAATTGCTTAATCACACAGGTGGGTTGGGAGGGTTTGTATTCATCCACCGCCAAAAAGGTGCGACTAAACCCGCCCTCCCCCAGTTGCTTTAGGGCACGGTAACGGTTGGCCAACCGCAAACGGGTACCACAGCCTTGGCAAAAGTTGGCAGGATCAGGGGTGTGGGGACTGGGACAGCCGGGATTCAGGCAGTAGCTCATCGATACCTCAGGTGGGGACTAATTCCCCTGGACGCAGTTTGGCCCACTTCCCCATTTCCTCCTGGAAACTTTCACAACCCACCACATCCCATTCCATCTCAATAAATTCGCCATCCTGACGAATATTGACATTGATCGTGGGGGCGATCGCTTCAAAGGTGGGCGCATCCGTCAGGTGGGGTTGTTGGTGCTGGGCTTCGACCGCGTGGTAGGTGGTGCAACGATCGACATAGTGGCAGTTAACACAAATACACATTGCCATTCCGTCCAGAATCAGGTCCAGGTGCCTTTCTGCTAATGTAGCGTATTGACCAAGATGTGCATCGCCCCCGCGCTGAAGCGGCGGGGATTCCTAGCGGGCCACAGACTCAGGTGAACTGCCTTCAGGCAGGTTAACGGCTCAACGGCCCTAACGCCTATAGCCGACTGGCGGCTCGATCGAATTGCACGGTGTTGCCGGAATCTGTGCGATAGACCCAGCGTTTTTGTTGGTGGGCGATCGTCACCTGCCAACCGGGCACCATTGCGCTGGTGCAAACCCCGCCGGTGGGCAAATCAAAACACCCATTACTCCAGGTTTTTTGTTCGACCCAGTTCACCTGCAATTGACCCACGGAGAGGCGCGATCGCTGGGCGGCATCCCGCAAGGCGGCGCGGGTAATGGCGATCGGGACACTGGTGAAACCATTGAGCTTAAACCCCTGGCTGGTGGTGGCATGGTAAAACCAATAAAATTGCCCCCCAGCCACGGCCACCCGCCAACCGGGCAAGGCAATCATGGTACAAGCGCCATCCCTGGGGGCGACACCTAGACAACCGTCAAACGTGTCCGCGTCAACCCGCATAATGCGCAGTTGCGAGACGGGGAGCAAGGTCCGGCGCGACATATCTTGCAAAATGTCATTCTGTAGCGATCGCGGTAAGGCGGTCCGGCGATTGCTCCTAGCTTGGGCGATCGTCGTTGTGGATGATTGGGTCATTAATGCTGTGGCGGGTCGGGCAATATTTGGGGTTGCCAGCATCCCGATCGCACCTAACGCGATCGCACCCCGCACCCAAAAACCTCGTTTCATCAGTCGTTGTTCTCCGTCATCAGAAAGTTTAGGACATCCCACTATGACCAAGGGTTTTGAATCGGCATAGCGGCCCCGATCGGGTTTTGACACAAGCGTCACATACCGAACATACTCGGGTTTCTTTACTCTAAACAGGAACTACACGTTCTTGAGGAGCGGTTACGAATTTTGCAACCTCTGCAACATCTTGGGGGGTATCCATATCAACAGCCCCCGCCGGAAAGGGAATCGCGAAAACGCGGGAACGATGCTGCTGAATGATCGCTTTGGCACCGCGATCGCCCCGCAGGGCCAATAAATCCGGGAAAAAGCACTGGTGGAAGAGTGCTGGGACGCCGAGAGTACCGCTATATTCCGAGGCAACGAGGCGCGCTTGGGACCGTTGATAGCCGCTGATTAAGTTCTGAATGACCAAGGACGAGACAAACGGTTGATCGCACACCATGAGGATAATGGCTTCCCAATCAGAGTGATAACGCAATAGGTGGCATAGCCCCCACTGAATTGAACTGGCCATGCCCGTTTGCCAATGGGGGTTATGGAAAAGGTGAATATCTAACTGGCTGAGATGGGGGGTAATCACATCCGCGTAGGCCCCCAAAACAACCCCAACGGGTTGCTTGCCTACCCCAATCCGCGCGTGGGGTTGCGCCGCGATCGCGACTTCAGCCATGTGTCGAATTAACGGCTTGCCCTGGTAGGGCAACAGTTGCTTGGGCTGTCCCAAACGGGTGGAGGCTCCCGCCGCCAAAATTAGGATACCAATTCTAGACATGGGGCTTGGGGGGAGGTAGGGATG
>NZ_JBRCAD010000020.1:0-19028 GCF_053493415.1 Trichothermofontia sp.
AGTTTCGCTATTTGCAACTAGAACTCAGCCGTCGCTGTTCGCTCGTCCATTGGAGCTACGATTTGCTTCCAGAAACGCTTGTATGACTCTCGCACCCTCAAGTGTAAAGTTTTATATCTGGATTCAACACTTCTGGGTAAATTCTTATTCTTTATAATTGTTGGTCTATCAGTGGCTGGCTTAATTGGCGGTTGGTTAAGAGCCTCATTTCACTTTGGACCAATCACTGCATCCCTGTTTCAACAACTTGACTTAGGCAATGAGAATAATATTTCTACTTGGTATTCTTCCTTAAATTTATTATTCATCTCTATTTTGTCTATTATTATTTATTCGTATCAGCGATCGCATCAAGATAGGTGGTCACCTTACTGGCTTGGATTGGGTATTATATTTGCATTTTTATCCTTGGACGAAGTTGCTAGTTTACATGAAATGCTTGATGCTATTGTGCATAAATTAATTGGTGTGACATCAGGTTTTTTATTCTATGCTTGGATAATTCCAGGTAGCTTGCTAGTCTTGGTATTTATGGCAACATATTTTAGATTCTTCCTACATCTACCGAAGAATACTCGCTTTCTATTTTTAATAGGCATTGTCACTTTTGTTGGCGGTGCTCTTTTGGTGGAAAGTTTTAATGCTTCTGTTGATTATGCTTTGGGGACTTCAAACTTGCTATATGATTTTTCAACAACATTTGAAGAGTTTATGGAAATGCTAGGCGTATTGACTATTATTTATGCCTTGCTGGACTATATTGAAATTCACATCAAAGAATTTCATCTTACCTTCAAGCGATAACTTGCTGTTCTCATCGTTCCCTAATGGGGAATCAAGGGGGCTGAGACGGTTCTTTAACAACTGCACCCACCCGCTCTACCGCGATCGCCGACCAACCGAAGCCAACTGTCAAGGCTGGGGCGGTATCCCGTCGTCAGCGAACGGGTCTGGCCGCGATCGTCCCCCTCGGCAGCTATTGATGGCTACTGGCCGCACAACGATCTCACCCGACGAGATCCGTCGAGGCCCTCTTAACCCGCATCCCTAACTTTGGCGATCGCCGCATGGAGCACTTTTGTCAGAAGCCGTGCGTAGAAGGACGACCAACCCTTGGGCGATCGCCTTGTCTGACGCCAAGCCCCACTGCCGGCAAATCCAGACAACTTCGGCCTCCTAGACGCGGAGTCACCCGTAATCGCGGGTTACCAACGGTACCCTGATTGGAATGGCCATGCCTTTTTTATCTTGCAAAATGTAAACTCACCCCACTGATGACCCTAGCCCGTCTTGACGAAATTGGGATCAGGCGACTACACTTCCCAGAGTCTTAGCCGGCATTGAAATAAATGTAAATGTAAATTCAACATTAAGCATGGGACAAATAGTTATCTAGGTCACAAACAGGGGCATCGGGATTGTGATCTTTTGAACTTGGCAATCGACGGGATGAATCAGTATTCCGCTAACGCTAGGGAAAAGTGATAGCAATTTTGGTAAAGAGGGTATGATCAACCCATCAGCCATCAAGCTGGCGAGTCTGATCAGCCCGTGGCTGTCCTAATATTGATGTGTGCTGTAGGAGAGGGGTGAAGTCTATGTCCGCTGCCTTGAGATCAAATGTTTCCGCCCGATCGCGACGACAAGAGCGGTTAACCAGGCAGCGACAGACAGGAACCGATTGGGTTGACGGCACCTCAGCCCTAGCCCCCGATTTAGATTTTTCTCCCTTAGCGGCTGTCCCAGACTTACCGCTGCCGACAGTCCAAGCCACCGCAACGGTAGAAAGTCTTCCCATTCCGACCGAATTGCCCCTGTGGTTACGGATATTTATGGGTATCCAACAAGGTACCCTCTTCCTATCCTGTGGACTTGCCGCAGCCGTGCTAGCCGCCTATGCCTGGAATGTATACTCACAACAATCGTGGGGCAAAGTTTATCAGGAATTACAGCTATTACGGCGCAATGAACGCCAGTTGATCAGTGCTAACGAGATCCTGCGTAATCAACTCGCTCAACAGGCTGAGCAGGCAGGGACTGGATTAGTTAACCCCAAACCGCAACACATGATCTTCCTAGAACCAACGGTGATGTCCCCAGCACCGGTAGTGGCGGCAGATCCTTCCCCTTTGCGCAATCAGGAAGAGCCGATCGGCTATTAGTCAAAAATTTTCCAAGTCATTATTTTGAAGGGCACCTCGAAAAATACTAATTTCTGCAACTCTGCCCAGATAATCATAAGGGGCTGATACGGGCAGCTTTGCCGCTTCAATTAATAACCGAGGTTCCTAAATACGGATTAAGACTGGGGAACGGTCCACCAAGCAAGAGCATAGGGTTGGACAGCCTCGTTAGCCTGCTGGCGATACAGAACCCGCAGTTTGTAGCGTCCGGTCGCTGGAATTTGGAAGAATAGGTGCTCCGTACTATCAACATCACTGTTGGATGACCATAGACTTTGGGTGATATCCGTATCTTCAGCCCGCATCAGGTAGAGGTCAAGGTTATTTAAGCCCCGATCTTGAAAACTCTCGCCCAGATCATATTGACCATTTTGGTTAACATCGTTTAACTCAACCTGACGATTCCAGACCAGGGTCGCCGCCAGAAAACTGCCTGCCTTGAGCGGCTCAGCTAGCGGGTAGTCCTGAAAAACTGGCCGCCCCTCCCTCACCATGCCCGGTGCGGCAACCTGGCGATAATCCCAGCCGATCGCCGGCACGGGCCGATCGGGGGACCATTGCCCCGCACTGAACTGTTGATAGGCCCGGAAGGCGTTGAGTTGCCCGGTTCCTAATTCGGCGTCGAGGGGAATGGCCCGATCGCGGTAAGCATCCGACTCTAGCCAGGTGCGACGGTTACGGGCCAGTAGAGTCCGAGTCATCCCCAGTCGCAACCCATCTCCCTGATCGCGAATTTTGTCAGCAGAGTTGAGCAGCACCGCCCGCATGACTTCCTGACGCCGACTGGCTAAACTCCAGTTGCTTGCTTGCTTTTGCAGGTGCCGATCGCCAAATTCCTGGAGCAGGGCAACGGTAGCCGTAACATGGGGGGCCGCAAAGCTGGTGCCACTGGAGCGAATGAGCTTGCCATCCGGATTTAGGACAGAAATGCCACTGCCCGGAGCCACCAAGCCGATCGCCCGTCGTGGCCCAACATTACTCTCGATGCCAGCCACCCGCTTGGCAATATCACTGGTTTCGCTACCAAGGTTAGCAAAGTCAATTTGAGCAAACAGCCCCTCGGCTTGAGTCGTGAAGGCAACGGTGATGCCATTATAGTTATCGGTGGGAATCGGAATACCGCCCTTCCCCTGGTTACCGGCAATCACATAGACCACATTGTGAATTCGTGCCGACCAGTCTACACATTGGGTTAATAGGGCATTGCCGTCTAATTGTGCGTTGGGCCGGGGGTCTTGGGCCAGGGATTCACCAAAGCTAAAGTTAATCGCCCGCACATCGCCACCGTTTTGCAGGGCGACATGCTGGGCCGACAAACACTCCTCCGGCTGGGCATTCCGCCGCAAATTACCCACAGCAGCTGAGTAGAGGCGGGCCTCTGGCGCGATCCCCCGTGCCCATTTATCGGTACTAATCATGATGCTGGCCACATTTTGGGCGTGGGGATCAATGCCGGTGTTGGTTTTGGCAAGCGTATCTCGAAAGAAGGCACGGATGAGCCTTACGGCTTGACTATTGCCTGCCGCCTTATCCAGGCCAAATTTGGCTGGGCGACCAATCTCCACCTGGCCGATCGCAATTTTCCGCCCCGTCAACTGGTAGGGGGGGGCCTGAAGCCGATAGGCATCAATGCCACTTTTGCCACGGGAGGGATCACCCTCTTGAAGCGCCGTTGCTGCCCCGCCCCAGAACCAGCTTCCCCCTAACGTGATCGCCAACGAGACGCTACCAAGCAGCCCAGGCCAGAAATATCGCGCGATCGCCACCATGCTGTTTTCCTAGTATTAAAAAGCCCTATCGGTTCAGGCAAGAAGCCCTATCAATGAAGTTGACGAAAGTTAACCGCTCCAACTTAAAAAAACATGAAATTTTGTTACGATAGATCCGACCCAGATTCTATGCGGAGAGCGTTGCCGATCATGACCTCAGCCACTTCTCAGAAACCCATTGTCGTTGCTCCCTCCATTCTATCAGCAGATTTTAGTCGCCTGGGCGATGAGGTGCGAGCCGTTGATCAGGCGGGAGCCGACTGGATTCATGTGGATGTGATGGATGGTCGGTTTGTCCCGAATATCACGATCGGGCCGCTGATTGTGGAAGCGCTGCGTCCGGTCACGGCCAAGCCCCTGGATGTTCACCTGATGATTGTCGAACCTGAAAAATATGTGGCAGACTTCGCCAAGGCCGGTGCCGACATTATTTCCGTCCACGCCGAGCATAACGCCTCTCCCCATTTGCACCGGACCCTGTGCCAAATTCGCGAGTTGGGTAAGCAAGCCGGAGTCGTGCTTAACCCTTCGACACCGTTGGATTTGATCGAGTATGTGCTAGAGGTTTGCGACCTCATCCTGATCATGAGTGTGAACCCCGGCTTTGGTGGCCAAAGTTTTATCCCCGCCGTGGTACCCAAGATCCGCAAGCTGCGCCAGATGTGTGATGAGCGCGGCCTTGATCCCTGGATTGAAGTCGATGGCGGCCTCAAGGGCGATAACACCTGGCAAGTGCTAGAGGCCGGGGCTAATGCGATCGTCGCGGGTTCCGCCGTGTTCAAGGCCAAGGATTATCGAGCCGCGATCGAGGGCATTCGCCACAGCCAGCGTCCCGTTGTCCAACCGGAACTCGCGGCAGTTTAAGGGAAATCCAGAGGCGTGAGAAGTGAGAAGTGAGAAGTGAGAAGTCAGGCTATCTCTCACTTATTACGCCTCTTAAGTCACTTCTTCTGTCTCCGTTCCGTTATTCGCCTGCCGCAATCGCTGCCTCGACCCAAAGCCGGAGGCCATCCGCGATCGCGGTTGCCAATGCTTGCTGCGCTGCCGGATCAATAATCCATTCAAATTCCTCCGGATGAATCATAAATCCTAGCTCCAACATGACGCTGGGGGCGATCGTGGGCCGAGTCAAGGCCAAATTGTTCCAAAACACCCCGTAGGATGGGCGATCCAAAGTGCGAACCAGATAGTCGTGCAGGAAAGCGGCGAGGCTGTGGGACTGGGTAGTGTACCAAAAGGCTGCTAGCCCTTGGGTATTGAGGGCATCGCCATCGTCGGGGAGGGCGTTGTAGTGCAAACTCAGGACGATCGTCGGTTGGTGTTGCTCAATCATGGCCACGCGATCGTTCGGATACAAGTCATCATCGCCCTCGCGCGTCATCGTGACCGTTGCCCCCTGCGCCTGCAAGCGATCGCGGACCAATTTTGCCATGATCAGCGCGACATCTTTTTCGGGATATCCCGTCGGTCCCCGTGCGCCCGGATCGGCATCACTGCCGTGGCCCGGATCAAGGAGTACATGCACCCCCCGCAAGGGCAACTGGGGTGAGGCAGGACGTAAATCGGGGGGATGCCGCAGGGACAGGATCAGGCTCGTGCCCTCATAGCGCAATTGATAGCCCCATTGTTGCGGGGACTTGAGTTGAAAGTCATAGGTCACGCGATCGGGGGCTGGTTGGGACCAATCCAGGCGGCGAATCACGGGACTGGTGGCCAGGTAGATCGTGTCGGTTTGGGCGGTGGTGTTGTGGAGTGTCAGGGTAAAGCGGCGATCGTCCTGGGTGACCGTCACAGGCACCGGGACCTGGAGGGGAAAGATCACGTCGGTCCAGCCGTCGCGTTCCCGTGATTTCAAGCTGCGAATGACCGTGCGGGGGGGGACTGCGGTTGCCACGGGTTGGGTTTCACTGGCTCGAATCCAGGCCCCATAGTCCAGTCGTAGCCACTCGCTCGCTTGGCCGGTGACCTGGGCTTGGGTGCCGGTTGGCAGGGGCGTGAGTCGGGAATAGGTGGTGCTGGGGCCGGTGCGGGCGGTACCGGCGGGGGCGGTGACCGCGATCGTGCTTAACTGACTGGGATTCAGGATGGTCACCTGCCCCGGTCCCGGTTGTGTGACCGTTTGGCCCTGCCAAGTGAGCCGAAATTGGGGGGCACCGAGAACAGCCGGCTGGCTAAAGGAGAGACAGCCCTGGTACTGACCGGCGGGATGCTCGACGGTGGGTTGGTTCAGCCCCGTCAGAACAGCGGCATTATCGGGTAGCGATACCTGGCGAGGTTGTTCCGTCAACCTTAACGTCTGGCCACCGAGTACCACCGAGACGGCGGCTTGGGGTGGCGCGATCGCGCTGAAGCAAATCAACTCACCAGGCAAGCGGGCAATGTCCACCGCTGGTTCCAGGGAGTTGGGCGCAAAGTAGGGTCCCGTCGGCAGGGGGGACGTTGTGGCCAAGCGGGTAACCGTTAGCTCCAGGGTTTGGTCCTGGGTCGGGTCCTGGTATTGCAGGCGAAACGTGTTCTTGCCCACCTGGAGGGGGAAACTGGGGGCAAAGTGGCCAGCGGGGGAACGGGCGATCGCTTGGCCGTTGACTAGGACAGTTCCCCCAGGAGGAGCCGTGCCAATGAGGAAAATCTGGCTAGCCGTAGTTTCGTGGTTGGGGGGCGGATAGGCTAAAAATAGGGACGATTCTGCCCGTGCAGCGGGGGTGATCAGGGCCAGACTGGTTGTGGCAAGCCCTGCGATCGCTGCGCCATACCAGGAGTGTATCAGGTAACACTCACACCACGGGGATTGGAAATTTAAGGACATAGGGTTAGACTAAAGCATAGGAACGGGTGTCTTTCCCGCACGTAGGTGAGGTCAGATTTTGAGATTAGCCCAACGGCGTAAGTCAAAACCTGATGGGTGAACCTCGCAGACACACATTCAAGTACAGGGGCGTAAAAGCTTCATCATAGAACTTAATCGCTCCCGATTGGATTTATTGTTACGATCATCTTGTTACGATCACCGTGTGAATATCAGAACCCCGAACGCCAAACATCTGACATGCGTAACCGGTCACCCCATCCGGTCGGTTGTGACCATGAACTGCCATCACAATAGCAATAGTTGAAGACACAGTAGCTAAAGACACAGTAGAAAAGGCAAAACAGCAGAGATAAATCAGGAAGGGCAGCATCTCACCCGCCAATTGTCTGGCAGCAGCCAACGATTGGGGAGATGGCAACCCTAATTCCCTTCCATTCATTCCAATTGCAAACTTCCTCCGACCTGTTTGTGGTTATGTCTACTCGTATCGGTGAACTCCTGCAAACGGCTGGCCTCGTGTCGCAGGCCCAGATCGAGGTTGCCATTCGGGATCAAACCCAGTTTCCCAACCAACGGCTGGGTGAGATTCTCGCCCTGCGGGGGTGGGTAAAGCCCGAAACCGTGGAATTTCTCCTGTACTTATGGCCCAAGTTGCTCAATCAGCCCAAGCGTTACCCCCTAGGCTACTACCTGAAAGCATCGGGACTGTTAAAGGACGAGCAGATCCAGATGTTACTGAAGGAACAGGAAAAAACGGGGATTCGATTAGGTGCCCTAGCTGTTCTCCACGGTTGGCTCAAGCAGGATACGGTTACCTTTTTTCTCCAACACCTCAACCCGCAGGCCCTCGCTGAGTCAGCCTTTGTCGCAAAACGAACTGCTGTAGCCGCTCAGGCTCGTTCGGTGACGCGGCCAACTCGACAATCTCAGCCGATCGCCCGATCGCAACCCACCCAGGTGCCCCATCGCCCTCAAAAGCCAGCCACCCCCTCATTGGCTGATTCCGAGAATCTGGATGATTTCGCGGATGATTTCGAGGTCGTCTGGCTTGATTAAGCACCCCCTATCCCTGCTCATTATGGGCGGCAACCCGCAGGCGATGGTAAACCGTGGCTAGGGCATCGTTATCCCCGACATTGCCGGGGAAAAGGACAACGGGTAGGATCGGAAGCCGGGGATGATCGAGGGGTGTGCGCACCACAGAAACCCCCGGTAGAATTTGACCCAGTAAACGGGCTGATTTCAGAGCTAACCCTGTACTCAGCACATCGTTGGAGGTAATGCCCCCTTTACTGATCAAAAAGCCGATGTCGGTTGGTAATCCCTGGACGATCGCCATCAGCAGATTAGACACAGCTTCCCCAAAGGCTAAGCGAGTTTGGATATCTGGAAACGTCAACTCTTGGCGGCTGGTATAGATTACGGGTGTTTTTCCGGCGGTGTAGACGGTTTGGACTTCGGCTAAGACCTGCTTAAGCAGGCGATCGCGCTGGTCCGGTGCATCCTGCAACAGGTGGGACACGTCCACCTCAATCCCCGTCACGGTCGGATCTTGAAGGAGCTGGGTGAGTTGGGCGGTGGTTTTCTGGACATGGGACCCCACCAGGACGACTCCAGGGTTGCCCTGGCGCACATACTGGGCCATCTCATCCGCTGCTACGGGTTGGGGCGGGAGCGCGGCGAGGGCGGTGAGCAAACTGGCGGCACTCCGGAACAGGAAACGCTTGCCTTGGCCAGCGGCGCGGAGAACAGCCTGGGCAAATTGGTCCATGTCGGCCTGGGTTTCGGCATCCACAACCACGCAAACATTGCCTGTGAGGCCCATCAGGCGATCGTAGACGCCCGATCGCACATCTGCGAGCAAGAAGCGTTCCACCTGGTTGGCGGGGATTTTCCCCTGGGTCTTTTCGGCCACATAATCCGGCAGATAGCTGTGGTGATAGCCAAATACTGAGTCCCGCGCAAATTCGGTTTCATGGACGGGCGTGTCAACCCCGGCAATTTTGAGGTAGTGAACGCTATCGCGGGTGATCCGCCCCCCTTCAAAAAAAGCGGGGGTTAAAAAATGGGCATCGAAGGGACCCAGTTCGGCAGCGATCACATCGGTTTCGATCGGGTAATGGCCGCGCAGGGTAGAGTCCGATCGGCTGACGATGAGGAAATCACTAATGGCCGTCTGGGCTAGGGCCAGCTTGAGGTTATGGCAAACCTCACGGGTGACGGCGGCGGCTTGGTCTGGGGGGAGTGCCCGTGTGTTGGTCAAAACGAAAAAGATGGGGGATTCATCCGTTAACCCCAAACACAGGGTTTCCACATCCCATTGGCACAGCAATAGGCAGCTATGGACGGTTTGGGACCCCGTTGGGTCATCATCCAGGACAATAATTTTGGGTGAATCGGTCATGGGTATTCCCAGGGCATTAAGTAATTCAGTGGCGATCATCGTTTATCTCGTGATAGTTGGGGGGAAGCACGAAGGCATAAAGGGCACGAAGGTTCACAAAAAGCTGGGTGTTGCTGAGCGTGCTTGATGTCTGGGTGGTTTGCGATCGCAGTCTCCTCCCTAATTCGGCACCTTGGCAGGGCACGCTACTGATTAACGGCTTCTAACCGTGAGGTCATGAATCGATTCATCCAACCCTCCAGGTAGGCCCGATTCTCCTGGCGTTGTTGGGGATCAGTGGTGTCGATCGGGTGAGGAGCTAACCCTCGAATCGCGGCTGTTGTTACACAGAACATCGATTTTTGGAACGTCTCACAAATTTGCACCCGCAGATCGTCTTCCTGGCGCACGGTTTGGCGATAAATGGCATGAAGATAATCGGGTAGAAAATGGCGCATATCCTGCATTAACTGCGTGGGCGGAATCCCAGAGCCACCGATCGGCAGCGGATCAGCATAAAGTGCACCGTAAGCAAAGTCAGCTTGATCAACCGGAATTTGATAGGCTTGGGCATTATAGGAAACGGTACCAGGGAAGGGCGTTCCTCGGAAAAAGACCGCTTCAACGTAGGGAACTGCCGTGTCCATGAGGAAGGTTAACCCAGCACTAGATGGAATGAGGTCATAGGCTTGGCCGCGAACTATGACGCGATAGGTAATGGGTTTACTCGCTGCATCCACGAGGCCCTGTTGAATATGATCAACAACCTGGGGGATAGATTTAATTTCACCGCGATCGTAGCGATCGGACAGGTTGATGAAAATATCACTCATCACCCGCCAGAACTGCCCTAATCCCGCGTAGTAGGCCATTTGACGTAATTGTTCGGGGAGGAATTCAGGGAAAATCTTGTGTAAACCTAGGACAAGAAAATTACCCTTGAATTTGGCCTGGATGACGGCTTCACAGTTGGCTCGAAATTCTGCCGTATCCACATAGGCGTCAAGCCCCCCGCCTCCATGCCAGAGCATTGCCCGCATACAGTATTCGGCATATTCAAAGTTAATGCGATCGTGCCACCAATGCCTTAATAGCTTACGGAGCGAAAATTCGTCATTAAAGTACTTGAAAAAGGGAAAGAAAACTAAGAATTGCCGATCGGCAATATAGTTCAGATTATTCGAGTAGGCATCCAGAACCACCCCATAACTTTTCAGAATACCCACAACTTCAATCAAATTAGTTGGCGTATCCTTCAGGAGAGCTTCGCCCGCTTCGAGACGATCGATATAGGCAGCTAAGGGATGTTTGGTCGCTAAGGTTTTACCCATATTTCAGACGATCAGTAGGGAATAGTGAACAGGGGACAGGAAAGAGTCCTGAGTTTTGAGTTTTGCATGGAATTGTAGGGGCGGGTTATGCCAACATCTTTCCCAGTTATCAATCATCTTTGTGAACCCGCCCTGCTAGCGGTTTGCGGGGGAGAGTGGGAGTGACGAACCCGCCCTGCTAGAGATTGGAGGGGAAGGGTAGGGAGTTGCGAACCCACCCAGCTAGCGGTTCGCGGGGGAGGGTAAGGCCCTGACCAGGAAGCTGACCGAGGAGTTGGGGGAAATAGACGGTCTGGGCTTCGGGGGTGCGGAGTAGCAGCGAGCCAATTTGGGGTTCACTCCAGCGCACGAGCCAGATGGGTTGAATGCCCAGGAAGACGATGAGCAGGGAGAGGACGATCGCGGGCAGGCGTTCAGGCCAGGTGACACCCGGCATGCGCGCCAACTGGGGAGTCAAGCGGCCAAAGAAAACGCGGTTAATCATCAGCAGGAAATAGACAGCCGTTAAACCCGTGCCAATCATGCAGAATAGGGTTTGCACAGGGAAAATGGGGAAGCTCCCCCGGAAAACCAAAAATTCGCTAATAAAGCCCACCATACCGGGTACCCCAGCACTGGCCATTGCCCCCAGAATCATCAGCGTCCCGACTAGGGGAAGGCCGCGTTCGGGATTGAGCAACCCTCGCAGGTAATTGATATCGCGACTGCCCGTTTTCTGGTAGACCACGCCAACCAACAGGAACAGTAACGCAGAAATCAGACCATGACTGACCATCTGCCCCACAGCGGCCACCAAGCTCAGGCGGGTTGTGGCGGCGGCAGCCAATAGGATAAAGGCCATGTGGGCGATCGAGGAATAGGCGACGACTTTTTTCATGTCCTGTTGGGAAATGGCACAGGCGGCCCCATAGAGGGCACTAATGGCTGCCCACACCGCTAACCAGGGGCCAATCTCCACCCAAGCTTCTAGGAATAACCCCACGCCAAATCGCAGCAGGCCATAGGTCCCTAGCTTGAGCAATACCCCCGCCAGCAGCACGGAAACCGGGGTGGATGCTTCCACATGGGCATCGGGAAGCCAGGTATGCAGTGGGAAGAAGGGCACCTTAATCCCAAAACCAATGAGTAGCCCAAGCAACAACACAATTTGGGTACCGACGGGTAAAACCTGCGATCGCAGTAGCTCGTAGTCAAAACTATTCACCCCCGCTACCCAGGCTATTCCCAGAAATGCAGCCAACAGAAAAATGCCGGAAATCGCCGTATAGATCAAAAACTTGGTTGCTGCATACCCGCGCCGACTGCCACCCCAAATCGCAATCAGGAAATAGAGGGGAATAATTTCAACTTCATAAAACAGGAAAAACAGCAACAAATCCTGGGCAAGGAAAGCGCCCGACACCGCCCCATTGAGAATAAGCATTAGGGCATAGTACAACCCCGATCGCGGTAGCTCCCGCTCGCTGCTGTAGATAGCCACGATCGTCAGAAAGCTATTGAGGAAAAGCAACGGCAAGGACAAACCGTCTAATCCCAGGTGATAGTTAAGGCCAATCCAATCGACCCAGGGGATATTTTCCACAAACTGCATTCCTGCTTGACTGGGGTGGAACTGCACCGCGATCGCGATCGTCCAGATAAATATCCCCACTGCCACCCCTAACGCCAGCGATCGTGCCCGCTGCGGCCCCAACTGCCCCGGCCAAAATCCTACGATCGCGGCTGCCACTAATGGCACCCAGACTAAAACACTGAGCATACTTGCCTTCCCAATCAAAACTTACAATTCAAAATTCAAAATTTAAAATTCAAAATTTTAAACGGGCGAATTTATATGGATTTGGATCACCAGAAAAAGATATTGGCATAACCCGCCCCTACCCTGAAAACTAAAAACTAAAAAATCCCCCCACTCAGTATCAACCACAATATCAACCCTACCCCCATTACGATCGTCAGCACATACACCTGCGATCGACCCGTGACGTTATATTTCAATACCTGCCCGCCCATCACCGTGACTAGCCCCGCCAGGTTCACCATGCCATCTACCACATAGCGATCGAACCAGGTTGTCATCTGGGAAAGGAGCGCGACCCCTTTCACCACGGTGAAGGCATAAATCCGCTCAATGTAAAAATCGTAGGCTAGGAGATCTTGGAAAAAACGCACAAATGCCTGGGTCGATCGCGACCATTCCCGACTAAATTCCACCAAACTGCCCAGCACACAGCCCAGTATTCCCGACAACATCACCAACGGTAAAGCAATCTGGATCAGGAGTTGATCCTCATTGGCCAACGGTGTTGTTGGGCTGAGCCAGTAGGGCCAATGGAACGGCACCAACGGCGAGAGCAAAGCCAGGACGGTGAGGGTCACCATCGGCAAGGCCATCGGCCAAGCGACTTCCGGGGCACGACGGGTCTTGGGCTGGGGGGAACCCAGGAAGACCAAGCGGAAGACACGGGTCAAGTTCAGGGCGCTCAGGCCATTGACCACCATGAGGACTACCACCAGCCACACGGGCACCTCCCAACGGCCATTCAACCACCGCTGGATCGTCCAGAAGGTTCCCAAGGGCAACATACAGACCAAACTCAGAGACCCGACCACAAAGGCCGTGGTTGTCGCGGGCATCCGTGACCATAGCCCCCCCATCTCGGTGATGTTCTGGCTATTCGTGGTCAAAATCACGGCACCGCTGCTCATAAACAGCAGGGTTTTTGCCAGGGCATGGGTCAACAACAGCAACAGGGCAATATCGACTTGGCCCAACCCAACGGCAATAAAGACCAATCCCAAATACGCACTGGTGGAGTGGGAAAGGGCACGTTTGATATCTAACTGGGCGATCGTCACCAGCGAAGCCCCGATCGCCGTTACCGTACCAATCACCATCAGGACATCCGCCGCGATCGGCGATAGGGTGAACACCGGTTGCAGCTTGATCAGCACATAGGCCCCGACGGAGACGACGATCGAATTGCGCATCAGGGAAGCCGGATTGGGTGCTTCCATTGCCTCGTCCAGCCACAGGTTCAGGGGGAACTGGGCACATTTCCCGGTGGGACCCGCAATCAGTGCTAACCCCAAAAGGGTGGCTGCTAGCGGGGGTAAGGGAGCGGTTTTCGTCCATGCTTCCAGTTCGGAAAAACTGAGGCCCGCCCCATAGCTAGAGAGGGCCACCAAACCCATGAGTAAAATGACATCCCCCACCCGCTTGGTTAAAAAGGCATCCCGTGCTGCCGTCACCACGAGCGGCTGAGCATACCAGAACCCCACCAGCAAATAGGTTGAGAGGGTAAGCAGTTCCAGCAGGGCATAACTGAGGAAAAGGGAATCACTCAGGGCGATCGCCCCCAGCGCCGCCTCGAAAAAGCCCATCAGGCCCAAAAACCGCGCCAAGGCCCAATCCTTCTCCATATAACCTAGGGCATAGAGTTGGGCCAGAAGGCTGATGAGCGTTACCAGGGTGAGGGCACCCAGGCTCACCGGGGAAAGTTCGATCGCAAGCAACAGATCGAGGTCAGCCACGTGTAACCAGGGTAATTCCAACTGCTGGACAGGCTGGGCAAAAGCGTAGCGAAAGGCCAGGAGGCTATGGCCAAAGGAGAACACCGTCATCAGCAGGTTAAAGTAGGCCGCTGGCCGGGGACCCGTGCGCCGCACTAGCCCCATTGACCACGGCAAGGTCAAGAGCGCGCCCAGTAGACCATAGCCTGGAACCCACCAAACCGTTTGCAGGAGCCACTGCATCATCCCGATCGTCCTTCTACCCTTGCGACTGTGTTCTTATGCTGCACGCCTCGCCCCCCGGATGCAGGGCAGATATCCACCACCGCTCGAATGCGAGGAATTGTTAAGAGTTGTAATGAGCTTTTAAAATTAACTTTAATATCTCATGCTTAGGGTATCAGGAGAATGACCCCCTAGCGGCCAACCTTGCTGCTCCTAGCGCCCTGGGGGTGATCGGGTCCCCCGGCGAATGCCCCGGTTCAATTCGTCACGGTGAGGCCAACTCATGGAATGATGAAGGGGTCATTAGCCCAATGGGCTAGGTGCGCGGTTGCAGTCAGGATAGTAACCCTATGGATTTAAGCCTCATTTCCTCGAATATCCTCAGTCCCCCGGTTTTATTCTTTTTTTTGGGGATGTTGGCGGTTCTTCTCAAATCCGATCTGGAAATCCCCCAACCTTTACCAAAGTTATTCTCCCTTTATCTATTGTTCGCGATCGGCTTTAAGGGAGGCATTGAACTGGTCAAAAGTGGAGTCAATCAGGAGGTGGCCTTAACCCTCTTAGCTGCAATCACAATGGCCTGTGTTGTCCCGGTCTATACGTTTTTTATCCTCAAGGCCAAACTCGATACCTATAATGCGGCAGCGATCGCGGCCACCTACGGGTCGATTAGTGCCGTCACCTTCATTACAGCAAGCTCCTTCCTACAAGAACTAGGGATTGATTTTGATGGCTTTATGGTCGCAGCCCTAGCCTTGATGGAATCCCCCGCCATTATTGTTGGCCTCGTTCTAGTCAATTTGTTCACCGCCGATCGCGAATCTGGAAATAATACTAATTGGCCGGAAGTACTTCAGGAAGCTTTCCTGAATAGTTCTGTCTTTTTGTTAGTGGGTAGCCTCATCATTGGGGTGTTAACAGGCACACATGGGGAAGAAGTTCTTAAACCCTTTTCCCAAGGAATCTTTTATGGGGTTCTCACCTTTTTCCTCCTAGACATGGGCCTAGTGGCAGCCCGGCGCCTGCGGGATCTGGGTAAAACTGGACCGTTCCTCATCACCTTCTCTGTGGTCATTCCCCTTGTTAACGCAGCGCTTGGTATCCTGATTGCCAGGGTAATCGGGATGTCGCAGGGGGATGCGCTCCTATTTGCTGTTTTGTGTGCCAGTGCTTCCTACATTGCGGTACCCGCTGCGATGCGCCTGACCGTCCCTGAGGCTAACCCCAGTCTGTATGTGACCACGGCCCTCGCTCTCACCTTTCCTTTCAATATCATTGTGGGGATTCCCTTGTACCTATACGGGATTCAATTCTTCTGGAGGTAAGACCATGCATGCCGTTAAACGGGTTGAAATTATTGCCAACTCATCCGAGTTAGCCAAAATCCTAGAGAGTTTGGACGAAACCGGCGCACCAGGCTATACCGTGATCCGCAATGTCACGGGCAAGGGCATCATGGGGAATATTTCCGATGATGATGTGACGACCTTGAGCAATGTCTACGTGCTCTGCTATTGTTCGGAGGATAAAATCAAGCCGATCGTGGAAGCCATTCGTCCAATTTTGAATAAGTTTGGGGGGGTCTGTTATGTGTCGGACGCGATGGAAATGCGATCGGTGCGATGCGTCAGCCACCTCTAGCTTCGCCTCCCTCCCCATCTTGTCTCGGGCTACAGCACTGCCATACTGGGTGAGGCACAGACAAGGGGCTTAAGCCCCTTGTTGACAAAGCTTGACAGTACTTCAATTAAAGAGGGAAGAACTGTAGGGCTGAGGGTAGTTGGGAAAACGATTGGGGTACGATTAATCGCTCACCTGGACACCACGCCAAAACGCAACATAGCCTTTGATCTTTTGGGCTGCCTCCTTGGGTTCGGGATAGTACCAGGCAGCGTCCACATTCTCTTGACCGTTAACCACAAGGGTATAATAGCTGGCGACGCCTTTCCAGCCACAGGTTGTGTGGGTATTGCTGGCTTTAAAGTATTCGGGGTGAATCGCATCGGGGGGAAAGTAGTAATTCCCTTCCACCTGTTCACAGCGATCGCTTTCCGCAAGGACAGCGCCATTCCAAGTTGCTCTGGGCATGGTTAATTTTCCTATCGGGGTTAGTCGGGATATGTCTTATTGACAACTCCCCGGCCTAAAGGCGCAGGGATTCTTGGATCATAGGGTATCTTAGACATTGCGCTCACCCAGCAGCGTCATTGTGGGGTAGGGGCATCTGGCCTACCCCGGAGGCCGCCGAGACGGCGATTCCAGGCTTAATTTGTGATCTGAGGAGGCTTATCCCAACAGCCCTTGGAGATCGGCAACCAGGCGCATCAGCAGGCCGTCGGCATCCACTTGCAAGGCCACCCAGGCGTTCGCCGGCGGTTTCGCGATCGCCCGTTGATCCAGCAGCGTCTCACCACTCGTCCACTCCCCTTGCGTTTCAACCTGGACCCAGGCGCGCTGGAAGCCCAACGTTTCCGGATAAAACAGGTAGGCCAACGTCGTCGCATCATGAACCAGAAAGCTGGGGATGCCCGCCGTCGCCCGGTACGTCAGGGCCGTTTGCACCATAAAGTCCACGAGGTTGAGGAGAAATTGCGCCAGGGGATGGGTGGGGGCAGCAGCAGCAACCTGTTGGGCCATCTCCGGCTTAAACCGAACGTGCTGGGTGATATCCAGAGGCAGGATCACCATATCCTTGCGGCTATTGAAGACCCCTTGCGCTGCGGCAGGATCAAACCAGAGGTTGAATTCAGCCTGGGCCGTGATATTCCCAGGACGGCTGAAGACGCCCCCCATGATCACAATTTCCTGGGCTAGTTTGAGGATACCAGGAGATTGGTGTTCCGCCGCCGCGAGATTGGTGAGGGGACCAATCGCCACGATCGTGATTTCCCCCGGTGCAGCGGTCAGGCACTCAATGATCAGCTCCGCAGCCATCGGGGCTGTCGCCAACACATGGGTCGCCGGGGGCAGGGTGGCCGTTAGATTGCCGAGGCCGTCCGCACCGTGAATGTAGGTCGCCTGGTGAGCCGGGGTGGGCGCGTCAATATTGGCTCGACCCACCGGAATCTGGGAGTAGCCCGTCAGGTGGAGCAGTTGGCTGGCATTGTTAAACGTTTGGCGCGCCGGGACATTCCCCGCAACCGTGGTCACCGCCACTAGATCGGCAAGGCCCTGTTTCACCAGACTCAGTAACCACAACAGGGCGATCGCATCATCGCCACCGGGATCGGTATCGAGCAAGATGCGACGGGGCGAGGTAGGCACAAGCATAGACAAAGCCATTCAGGGCAGGAAGTATCGGCTTGATCATGGCACCAACGGGGCCACGATCGCAGCAGATCAGCGATCGTGGGGCAAACCTGACCCGGTCAAACCATTGCCAATACAGCCGTTCCCTCTCTCATGAAATACGGTCAAGCCTTGTGAACAAGGGGCTTAAGCCCCTTGCCTGTACCCCACCCAGTATGGCAGTGCTGTAAAGCATTGCAAAAGATTGCGCTACCCGGAAAACACCAGGTTGGCATTGTTTCATTACAATAGTGCCGTCCGGGTAAGGGTTGGCATTCCCTGCCAACGAGCGTTACCCATTGCATTCGGATCTGAGAAGAGGGTCGGTTGTGAAACGATACTGCATTTTGGCTGGGCTGCCGATCGTGGTCAGCTTAAGCATTAGTTGGGTTGCCCAAGCTCAAATCGTTCCAACAAATGATGCGACGGGAACGATCGTAACGCCCGATGGCGATCGCCTACGGATTGAGGGAGGCCAAACCTCCCAAGACGGCACTAATTTATTTCATAGCTTCGATCGCTTTAACCTGAGCGAACGCCAAATTGCTGATTTCCTCGCGAACCCGCAATTGCGCAACATCCTGGGTCGCATTGTCGGCGGTGATGTGTCCGTCATCAATGGCCTCATTCAAATCACCGGAGGAAACCCCAACCTGTACCTGCTGAACCCAGCGGGGATTATTTTTGGTCCCACAGCCCGGTTGAATGTGCCCGCTGACTTTACCGCAACGACGGCAAATGCAATCGGCTTTGGTCAGGGAGCCTGGTTCAGTGCCGTCGGGCTGCCAGACTATGCCAACCTAGTAGGCCCCCCCCACCTCTTTGCGTTTGCGACCCCCCAGCCCAATGCAATTCTCAATGCGGGGGATTTAGCCGTTCCCTCAGGGCAAAACTTGACCCTGCTGGGGGGGGCGGTGATGAGTACGGGGCGCTTAAGTACCCCCGGTGGTGAGGTGACGATCGCGGCGGTTCCGGGTGAGCGATTGGTCCGCCTGAGCCAGTCGGGACAACTCTTGAGTTTAGAAGTCTCGGCGATCGACCCGGCCACCGCCGCCACCCTCCCCACGGGTTCCCTGCCCTTGGCCTTCCAGTTACCGGAACTGTTGACCGGAGGCACTCAGGGCAATGCAACAACCTTAACCGTGGGGACGGACGGGGTGACCCGCTTAGCCGGGGCCGGGGTGAATGCGCCGCCGCAACCCGGATCGGCGATCGTCGTGGGCGCGATCGATGTGGCCAGTAAGGGGGTGGGCGGTTCGGTCAATGTGATCGGCGATCGGGTTGCTTTGACGGGAGCCAATATTAACGCAGCGGGTGCCCAGGGCGGCGGTACAGTCCGAATCGGCGGCGAGTTTCAAGGCCAGGGGGCCATCCCCAATGCTTACTATAGTTATGTCGATGCCCATGCCAACATCCAGGCCAATGCGCTACACCAGGGACCCGGCGGGCAAATCATTGTCTGGGCCGATGAGGCCACCCGTGTTCACGGTCAACTGTCGGCACGGGGGGGGGCCAATGGCGGGGATG
>NZ_JBRCAD010000021.1:0-10470 GCF_053493415.1 Trichothermofontia sp.
GACAAAGCTGCTTCAAGATCAATTTGACAAGCTTCGGGAATGAGGCTATCATAGAACATCATTTTTTATTTGTTAGAGGACAGAATACTGCATTCTGTCCCTTTTTTCCATCGCTTAACCTAACTTTCAACACTTCTGCATATTAGTATCAACAATCTCAACCTGAAATCGGAGCTTATACGCTCCTTCGCTACCACCATCTACTGAAATTTCTGTATTGTAAGGGTTCTGACCATGAAGTCCTATCCTAGGCGGAGTTGTCCACTTTTCTAGACCTGGATTAAAGTCAAACATAACAAGAGGCACCGATCCAATATGGTCATCACCGAGTCCAAATATTGCCGCAATACCTTCTGGAACCCAGCCAATCAAAATATCACGCGCCCACTCTGGTAAGACGTGGCTTCCAGCGGTTACTGCTCCAAATGCAGCGGCAACTTGATCAAATTTTTCTTCGATCTCCTTAATTATATTTCGTACCTTTTCTTCGGCTTCCTCGGGAGTACCCGCATCATGTTCGATAGCCACAACACCGATCACAATCGGTGGAACGATGACAATCGGGCTGCTTTGACTAGTAGGGTCTGCAAGCATAGCTGCTTCAAATCGATCTGTTCCAGTTTCAACATTTTTATAAGGACCAAAGCGTATGGTGTTTGAACGGTTTGAACCAGCAACACCGATAATGAAATACGGTTCATCTGTAGGTGAACCCTGGTCATGATCTGACTCTCTATCGCAATGAAATCCGACGAACCGAATACGTACACTCGTTGTAGCAACTCCCTTAGGAGTCGTATTTAGAAACTCAATTTTGCCCCCAGCAAACCGTTGCTCTACTTTGTTGGCGCTAAATTGAACGTTTGATAGTGGAAAACCAAGAAGCCCTCGATGGGCACCTGAGTTTAGATACAATTCACGGATTTTATGGGCAGCAATGGCATCTCGCAACGAATTAGTTCCGAATTGCGTGACGAGAGAGCGGACTGAGACAGGTGGATTACCAGATCCAACTTGTGTTGCAAATTCACGAATACTTGCCATATGGGTGTCTCTCCTATTGCAAAGCAATCAGTATAGGAATCAGTCCTTGACCCTCTTGCAACGGTCGTAGTGCCTTTCCAATCACAGATCCAAATGCTTTAAGGGGATCTGTAGCTTTCATTGCTAGTCCGGGTGTAGGAGATGTGGTTAGTAGATCACCAACTTCGATCGCTCCATAGCTTGCATCTACCTTGCAATACACTTTACCCATTAGCGCGATCGGCATTCGGTTTTTAGAGGATTCTTGCTTATCCAAAATCAGTCCAGGCTTATAGTTACCTGCACCGGAAATGACACCAGCAACACGCTTGTCATAAGCCTGATCACTAGGTCGTAAAGCCCCTTCAGAGTCAATTACCATGACGGTTCCTGGCTCAGCTTGTTCAACGCAGACAATATCAAAATCTTCCGCACAGTCTGCATTGTTTAATCGGATATCACCTGTAACCTCAACATCACCTTGAAAGAATCCTGCCGTACCATTGCTAAAAGCGAATAGCCCTATACCAGTATTGCTAACAGCTTTTACTCCGATACCAGCACCTTTATGCTCACCCCAAACACCAGCGGGTCCATTTTCTAAACCATCGGTTTCACCATAAACTCCCACCCAATTCTTGCTCTTACCAATTACACCAGGACCAGGTCCGATTCCTTCTCCCATTACTCCAGCACCGCCAACAGTGCTTTCAGAACTCCCATAAACCCCCATCCAAGTTTTACTTACGCCCCAAACGCCAACACCATCACTCTGCCCAAGTACTCCTGGTCCAGCCTCTGAAGTGTGGTTTTCATTCACTCCAACCACGGCTCCGTGTCCTGGTGCGTAAGTTAATCCACGTACACCATTAAACCCTTTACTTTCACCATAAACACCTGCCTGTTTGGCGCTTCTACCATAGACTCCAACACCATCTCCATCATTATTTGCACCTGCTACACCCGCATGTCCATTTGCTGTTGATACCCCAAGTACACCATTGTACTCCGTGCTTTCTCCCAAAACACCAGGAACACCGGGATCTGTAGAATTACCGTTGATAGAAGCCACTTTATTTCTCCTTGATCAGGGATATTACATTTTTAGAGCGATGCAACTAGTTGTTTTCAGTTATGAATGCACACTTGCGATTCTGATCCAACTAATTTATCCATTGGAATCAATTGAATTAAGCTGCTAAGTAAAGTCGCACATTTTCTTGCGAAGTTGGAACACAATCTTGCTATGACTTGCGAAACTGGTTTGGATTCATTCCAGTGTGGTGGCGAAAACACCTGGCAAAATGGCTCTGATTAGCAAAACCACACTCTAATGCAATAGATGTAACGGTTCGGTCTGCTTGCTTGAGTAAACACTTCGCTTGCTCAATGCGCTGACGGATGAGGAATTGGTGAGGTGAAATTCCAGTCGATCGCTTGAACAAATGACAAAAGTAGTACTGGCTCATTCCTAATTCGTTCGCAATATCGTTCAGCGATAGATTCTCACTTAAATGTGCCTGAATATACTCAATCGCTCGCCTAAGCCTTGGTTTGGATAACCCATCCTCATATTCTCGAAAACTATGGTTACGGGTAGAGTAATAACGCAAAAGATGAGCCGCTAGTGCTGTTGCCATCGAGTCAACATAGAAACGGCTACCAACCCCATCTATCTCTAAACTCGACTTCAGTGCTAGCCCTATCTGATGAATCAATAGATCGGCTTTTTTAGGTGTCAGCAAGAGTTCAACGCGATCAGGGTTTACTGATTCATGCGCGATCGAAGCTAGGAAGTCTGGTTCTAAATAGTACTGAATCCACTCTACTGCTTGACCTGAAATAGAATGAACACTAAAAGATGTGTCAGCAGGAACTATTTCAATGCATCCACTTACATAGTCTTTCTCTTGATATGAAACTAATTGTAAATGTCTCTCTGAAATAATCTCCAATTCAAATGCATGATGGGATATTGGAATAATTACTATGTGCCAAGGATTGGATACTTCAGTCAAATCAATTGAACGCTGGTAGTAATGGGCAAGTTGAATACTACTCCAACCTGACTGAAAGCTTGTTAAAAGGGGTAGATTTGTTAGAAGGTTTGGCCAGTCAGCATAATCAATCGCTAGAGGTTGATCCACGGACATCGTTGCCTCCAAATAGTAGTTGGTGTAGCAATTTTGCTCTTGGTACCTAACTCATCAACAAAAGCCTAACGAACCTTTCGGCGAAAACTCACAACCACTTCGTCATTACTCCTTTAAAGATAATCTTTTGTGCCCCACCAAGAATCGAGCGGCATAACTATGTATTCAACGTCAGAGCTGATGGATAAGCCCGGATATTGGGATCTTATCATGCAGATACACGTGACAACACCTAGGTGTAGGGTGTTATCCGTCGCTTTTAGATGATAACACCTGAGATTCGGGTGTTATCCGTCAATAATTGACAAGGTAGTCAAAACGGTTATGCCTTGCCGATCGCCCTTTTTTTCCGCAACCCACCCTAGCGATCGCGGCCACGGTCACCGTCCTGAGTGCGATCGCACTTGTGGTCAGCACTGGGAAGGAAGAAAAATACCGTTTTTCCCGTCGTCAACTTAGTCCAAGGCGATGGGCGATCGCACACTTACGACTAGCACGATCGCGGTTCAGCACAGGGGCGATCGCGCCGCAAAGTTCCCTTCGGTTGACCAATAGCTAGCACCACAATAGTCTCCTAATACAGCACCGGCCGCAGATAACCTCCTGGCAGTCGGGTGCAAGCAGGTTGTTATGCGGGAGGCAACCGGTCGTGCAATTCTGGCTCAACATCAGCGACTTTAGCCAACACAGCTTCATATTTTCTTCGATCACCACGGCTTGCCCGCTCTTGCAAATACCCCTCAGTCGTTAATGCTGCAATTTTCTCAGCAACTGCCAGTGTAATAAACTGGTCTAACGAAATCCCATCCTGCTCGGCAAGTCTCTGTAGGCTTCTATACAAGGAGTCAGGTAGCTGGATGCTTAACGTGCTCATGACAGTGCTCCAATGGACTCTAGGAAGTTTGCTGGGGTAACGGCACTAACCCCAAACTGCTCAATGCCTGCAAAATCGCGGATGTTGTATGTCACTACGCTATCACACCTCGCCTTAACCGCCAGTTCCAGCACCATGTCATCTTTGGGATCGGGCAAGAAAGGTCGCCAGAGAAAGAATATTTGGTGATGGGTCGCGATCGCACAATGAAAATCAAGGAAATCTTGTACATCTGAGGCATTAATGGCCAGATTTGGCAACTCTCGCAATAAAACCTCTTCATACTCCAAGACTAGCGGCACAGAAAGGTTGATCTTGAACTGTTCGCTACCAACCAACCCCAATAGACGAAAAGCGCTACCGTTTCTAGAACGTAGCCCAGCAACAATGACATTTGTGTCTATCACAATTTGGGGGATGGGCATTGGTAGCAGCACCAGAGGTGCTTGTTAGAATCCCACCAATGGTACTGCCTAACTGGCATCCTAAAGGAGTGATTTTTATACCTAGGGAAATCCTACCCCTTATGAAGTATTCTATAAACATTGTTTAGGCACTGCTGCACTTCAAATTTGAACTGGCGGAAAATACTGCCTTTCCTGTCGTCAACCCAGTCCAAGGCGATGGACGATCGCACACTTACAAATACGATCGCGGCTCAGCACAGGGGCGATCGCGCCGAACAGCTCCTTTCGTAGCTAACACCAGAACAGTCCCTTGATACAGCAGTCTAACGATCCCAACCAGCGGCGGCATATAACCTTAAACTCAGCACCAGCGGCTCTCGTCCGTCCGCTGCGTTGGGGTTGTTATGCCGCTGCAAACGCAACACCAACCTGCTTGTTATTGGCGAGCTTCTTGCTGGGCTTCCATATACGCCCGTAGTAATTGATTGATCTGTGTTTGATAACCCCGCCCTTGGGACTTAAACCACTCCAACACATCGCTATCAATTTGGAGTGTCACTTGTGCCTTGCCTTTTGCAGCGAGTAACCCCTGGCGTACTATCGCCTTAGCAAACATTTCTGGCGTAATTTCTGGACAATCTGATAGATCAATATCTTCATCGCTCATTGCATCCAAACGTTGCCAATCAGTGTGAGAGTTGCTCGAAGTAGGTTCGTTGTTCATATTTCGTCGCTTTCCTTGCAGAAATAATACGAATGCAATCCTCACGTTCTGTATGGACAACGGCGATCACTCGCCCCTGCAATAAACCGAATGTGACAAAACGCTGCTCTCCATAATCGTAACGATCATCCTCAACCGTGACGATATAGCCCTCAAACACGGTTGGAATGTCGATAAAATCTATTCCGTGCTTACGAAGATTAGCAAGGCGCTTTGCTTCATCCCATTCATATTCCATAACCGAAGGACAACTACAATAACCCATTGTAGTTACAAATTGTCGTTACAGCTACCTATTCCAAGTAACTCTGATTGTGAATGCCTACAAGCAACTTCAAGCTACCGTCCCAACCGAGGACTTGCGGCATAACGGTGAAGTTGTGCGGCGGCTGATAAACTCGGACTCTCCCGATAACCTCTGTTCCGTCTGCACCAACGCAGTGTTAGGTGGCTAGTACGGACAACTAGCTTACTCTGTGACAGCAGATTTTGGGCTAACTGCAACTCTAGCTGCGAACGGTAGAAACAAACATCGAACTCCATAAAGAAGTTCACCTGTCCCAAAATGAGCGGAACATTTGTAGCTTGTGTCCAGGCAAATACCAATTGCACAGGTTCAAACTGCCCAACGACAGATTGAAGAAGTACAACACGCGCTTCGTACTGAGCCAAATTTCCTGTCAAACTCAGTGCTGCTGTTTGTCTTTCCCAGTCGTATCCAAGCTCGACTCCTACCAAATATGGCAGTACATTTACACTTGCTCCTGCCTCTAATAGTGCAGATGCTTGAACAGAAACTTGCTGATTCAACAAAGTACAAGGCAAATACGGACGAAAACTCGCTTCGCCTAATGCTGTGTCACCAGAGACAAATGGATACCGTTCAGCGTTAGGCATGGTCTTGAGCTTTGGCATCGTGTAACACTTTTAACATCGTATCTGCTGCTTCAAAAGCATCGTAGGGAGACCATACTGGATAAGCTTGGTTAGGTTTAACAAGATCCATTTCTTGTTTGGCCAGTTCTGAAATTAAAATTTGCATGATATGGAACTTGTCGGAGCGGCTCAGCCCTTTCAAAGTCGAGATTAGTTCTGACGAAACCATGCAAAACACTCCAATTAAATCTAGGGTTGCCCCTCTATTATATTCTTCATCTCTTCAATGCTGTATGGGCGGGGAGTCCGATGAATCATGGCATAGCAGTTTGGGCAGACAGGGCATAAATCTTTCACAGGGTCAACTTCGTAGTCCTCTGCAATTTCTGAAATTGGGCGTAGATGATGCACATAAATAAAGCCTTCGCCTATGTCTAACACTCGAAATAGGGCATTTCACCTGAGATGAGCAGCCAGAAAATTTGCGTCTAGCCTGCCAGTGCGGTTTCCAACTGCTCCTGAGCCGATCGCAGGGCTGCTGGTAATTGACTTGCATCCCGTCCGCCTGCCTGGGCCAAATTCGGACGACCGCCGCCGCCACCGCCGCAGAGTTTTGCGATCGCGCCGATAAACTTACCCGCCTGCACCCCCTTGGCTTGCACCTCCGGACCAAAGGCCGCCACTAGCGACACCTTATCCGCCGCCAGAATTGAACCCAAAACCACCGCTGATTGAGGACCGAGTTTTTGTTGGAGCCGTTCCGCTGCGGTTTTCAGCGCTTCCGCATCCACTCCATCCAGTTGGGTTACCAGGAGGTGGAAATTGCCCACGGTTTCCGCTTGGGTGACCAGACTGTCAGACTTGGCGATCGCCAGTTCCGCCTTGAGTTGCTCCAGTTGCTTCTGGGTCGATTTCAACTCACTTTGCAAGCTGGAAATGCGATCGGGTAATTCCTCCGGTTTTGCCTTAAAGCGATCGCCCAATTCCCGCACAATGCGATCGCGCACCGTCAAATAATCCAGCGCCGCCTGTCCCGCCACCGCTTCAATGCGACGCACCCCAGAGGCAATCCCCGTCTCCGCAATGATTTTGAACAGACCAATTTCCGCCGTATTGGCCACATGGGTGCCGCCGCACAGTTCCATCGACACGCCGGGGTAATCCACCACGCGCACCTGATCCCCATACTTTTCACCAAACATGGCGATCGCCCCTTTGGCCTTCGCCGCTGCGATCGGCATCACGGCCACCGTAGCCGGGGTCGCTTGCGCAATCCAGGTATTCACCTGCGCTTCCACCTGTTCCAGTTCCTCTAGGGTGAGGGCACGGGGACAGTTAAAATCAAACCGCAGGCGATCGAAGGCCACCAAAGATCCCGCTTGGGAAATCGCCGGATCGACGATCTTTTTCAGGGCCGCTTGCAACAGGTGGGTCGCCGTATGGTTCGCTTGGGCACGACGACGGCAGGCCACATCCACTTGGGCAATGACGCGATCGCCCACCCGCAAAGTACCTGTCTCAATTTCACCGTAGTGAATGAAGAAATCCGACTCCTTCTGCACATCCGTAATCCGCACCCGTAACTCCCTACCCCCCTCGCCCGTTGGGAGAGAGGGTGAGGGAGCCGCCAGTAAATAGCCGCGATCGCCAATTTGTCCCCCCGATTCCGCATAGAACGGTGTTTCCCGCAGGACAATTTGGACTTTGCCGCTAGTAGCTTCCGGCACCTGTTTCCCATCCACTAAAACGGCTTCCACGACAGATTCAGCCATTAGGTCCGTATAGCCCTGGAAAACAGTAGCGTGGATATGCTCAGCCAATTGATCCAGAGAACCTTGCACCGTGAGATCGATCGTTTCGTGGGCTTCCTGGGAACGGCGGCGTTGCTCCTCCATTGCCGCTTCAAAACCCGCCACATCCACCGTTAACCCCTGTTCTTCCGCAATTTCCTGGGTCAATTCCAGGGGGAAACCGTAGGTATCGTAGAGAATAAAGGCATCTTTACCAGCAATTTGTCCTGGCTTTTTCCCCTTTTTGGCGGTAGCCTTGGTGATGATTTCTGTGAGTAGCTTTTCACCCCGCTCTAGGGTTTCCAGGAAGCGCGATTCCTCCCGCTGTAGCTCCGCTGCAATCACCGCTTGCCGTTCGCGGGTTTGGGGATAAACGGCTTCGGCAAGGGCGATCGCCGTCGCGGCCACTTCCGCCGTAAATTCGCGATCGATGCCAATCAGCCGCCCATGCCGCACCACCCGCCGGATCAACCGCCGCAACACATAGCCCCGTCCCATATTCGAGGCCGTCACCCCATCCGCTATCAGATGGACTATCGCTCGCACATGATCCCCAATCACCTTCAGAGAAACCTGGGTTTTTGCATCGGCTTGGGCGTAGTTGATCCCGGCAATTTCTGCCGCCGTTTTAATAATGGGCAGGATCAAATCCGTTTCGTAGTTATTGGGCACCTGTTGTAGGATTTGGGCCATGCGTTCTAGACCCATACCCGTGTCGATATTCTGGGCTTGTAACGGTGTTAAATTGCCCTCGGCATCGCGGTTATATTGCATGAACACCAGGTTATAAAACTCAATGAACCGGGTGTCATCTTCCAAATCAATGGCCTCATCACCCCGTTCCGGGTGAAAGTCGTAATAAATCTCTGAGCAAGGGCCACAGGGACCCGTCGGACCCGATACCCAAAAATTATCGTCCTCACCCATGCGCTGGATGCGGTGCGCCGGGATGCCAATCTGGTCCCGCCAAATGGCAAAGGCTTCGTCATCCTCACGGAAGACGCTGACCACCAACCGTTCCGGGGGCAGGCCAAAGACCTCGGTGGACAGTTCCCAGGCCCAGGCGATCGCCTTCTCCTTGAAATAGTCGCCAAAGCTAAAGTTGCCCAGCATTTCAAAAAACGTATGGTGCCGCGCCGTGCGTCCCACATTCTCAATATCATTCGTCCGGATACACTTCTGGGATGAGGTGGCACGGGGGAAGGGGGCTGGCCGCTGGCCCAGGAAAATCGGCTTAAAGGGCAACATCCCCGCGATCGTCAGCAACACGGTCGGATCTTCCGGCACCAGGGAGGCACTGGGGACGATCTGGTGGCCTCTGGCTGCATAGAAGTCGAGGAAGGTCTGCCGGATCTCGGCACCGCTACGATACTGGGGTGTGAAGGACATATAACTTAACAAGGGGCTGCTAAAACTATTGTGACATCCCGATCGCCGATCGTTCAGAAAATTCCCTGCTGGATTGTAGGCTGTTTCCTGACCATTGCAGGGCATACTGTTGACAGTCAGCAAGTTCAGCCATCGCCCGTTCTCTTCAGCCCTACCAAGCACCGCATCAACCGTACTCCCATGATGCTGTCTAGGCTATTGGGGGGTAGCCATGCACCGATACCCAGAGGACTTTGCACCGATGCCTGTCCGTTGCCGCGTTATCGCGATCGTCCCAACCACTTTTGCAAGCGCAGGCTGTCATGATTTGTTGTCTTAATCCCTACTGTAGTGAGCCGCTCAATCCGGACGATCAGGAGACTTGTTTGGCGTGCGGTCAGCCCTTGATACCGCTCCTGAAACAACGATTTAAGGTAATTGAACCGATCGGGCGGGGGGGATTTGGCAAAACCTATATTGCCGAAGATGTCGATAAGCTGAATGAGCGCTGCATCCTCAAGCAACTGATTTATCGATCGCAGAGCGAAGAAGAAACGCAAAAGGTACTGCAACTGTTTGCCCAGGAAGCCCGCCAACTGCAACAACTGGGTGAGCATCCCCAAATTCCCTCCCTATCCGCCTACTTTCGGGCTGGGGACTTTTTCTTCCTGGCCCAGCAATTGATCCAAGGCCAGGATTTGATGAAGGAATTTGAACAGGACGGTGTTTTCAGCGAAGCCAAGATCCGCGCCCTTCTGGAAGGTTTGCTACCCGTCCTGGCCTTTATCCATACCCAACGGGTCATTCATCGCGACATCAAGCCTGAAAATATCATGCGTCAGACCCGTACCGGGAAGCTGGTCCTGATCGATTTTGGGGTCGCAAAGGTTTTACCCACGGCAACAGCAACCCAAACGGGGACGATGATTGGTTCCCAGGGGTATGTGTCTCCAGAGCAGGTGCGGGGAAAGGTGAAACCCGCCAGCGATTTGTTTAGCTTGGGGGCAACGTGTTTTCATTTGCTGACGGGCATTAATCCCTCGGAGCTTTGGGTAGAACGGGGCTATGCTTGGCTGGAGCAGTGGCAACAGTATTTGCCAGAGCCAATCAGCCCAGATCTGGCTTATGTGCTCGATCGCCTCCTGGTCAAAGATCTGCAACGTCGCTATCAAACTGCCGAAGCAGCCCTCCAAGATTTGCAGCAGCCCCCTGGGCGATCGGTGTCGGCCCCGCCCCCTTTGCCCCGGTCCCAAAC